>NZ_SSBM01000104.1:0-776 GCF_004795115.1 Streptomyces sp. A0592 | reverse complement strand
GCAAGGCGGTGGCCTGATGACTGCCATGGTGAAGGCCGAGGGCGTCCACAAGTCCTACGGTGCGGCGCACATCCTCAAGGGCATCGACCTGGAGGTCGCCCCGCGTGAGGTCTTCTGCCTGGTCGGCCCGTCCGGCTCCGGCAAGTCGACCTTCCTGCGGTGCATCAACCACCTGGAGCAGATCAACGCCGGACGGCTGTACGTCGACGGGGACCTCGTCGGCTACCGCCAGAAGGGCGACAAGCTCCACGAGCTGAAGGACAGCGAGGTCGCGGCCCAGCGCCGGGACATCGGCATGGTCTTCCAGCGCTTCAACCTGTTCCCGCACATGACGGCCATAGAGAACGTCATGGAAGCGCCGGTCATGGTGAAGGGCGAGTCCAAGGCGGTGGCGCGCGAGCGCGCCGTCCGCCTCCTGGACCGGGTGGGCCTGGGCGAGAAGGGCGGGAACTACCCCTCCCAGCTCTCCGGCGGCCAGCAGCAGCGCGTGGCCATCGCCCGTGCGCTGGCCATGGAGCCCAAGCTGATGCTCTTCGACGAGCCCACCTCCGCCCTCGACCCCGAGCTGGTCGGTGACGTCCTGGACGTCATGCGGGACCTCGCAGAGTCGGGCATGACCATGATCGTGGTCACCCACGAGATGGGCTTCGCCCGCGAGGTCGGCGACAACCTCGTCTTCATGGACGGCGGCGTCGTCGTCGAGTCGGGCCACCCCCGCGAGGTACTGGGCAACCCCCAGCACGAGCGGACGAAGGCCTTCCTCTCCAAGGTGCTGT
>NZ_SSBM01000103.1:0-802 GCF_004795115.1 Streptomyces sp. A0592 | reverse complement strand
GGCCGACCACCCCGACACCAAGCGCGTCCTGCCGGGCGTCGTCGCGGGCATCGGCGGCTACGGCAACTGCCTGGGCCTGCCCAACATCGGCGGCGAGGTCGTCTTCGACGCCTGCTACCAGGGCAACCCGCTGGTCAACGCCGGCTGTATCGGCGTCATGAAGCACGAGGACATCCACCTCGCCCAGGCCTCCGGCCCCGGCAACAAGGTCATCCTCTACGGCGCCCGCACCGGCGGCGACGGCATCGGCGGCGTCTCGGTCCTCGCCTCCGAGACCTTCGACGACACCAAGCCCACCAAGCGCCCCGCCGTCCAGGTCGGCGACCCCTTCCAGGAGAAGCTCCTCATCGAGTGCACCCTGGAGATCTTCAAGGAGAAGCTGGTCGCGGGCATCCAGGACCTCGGCGGCGCCGGCCTGTCCTGCGCCACCTCCGAGCTGGCCTCCGCAGGCTCCGGCGGCATGCGCGTCGAGCTCGACACCGTGCCGCTGCGCGACGCGACGCTCTCGCCGGAGGAGATCCTCATGAGCGAGTCGCAGGAGCGCATGTGCGCGATCGTCGAGCCGCAGCACGTCGACCGCTTCATGGAGATCTGCGAGAAGTGGGACGTCATCGCCACCGTCATCGGTGAGGTCACCGACGGCGAGCGGCTGGAGATCTTCTGGCACGGCGAGCAGATCGTGGACGTGCCCCCGGGCACCGTCGCCCACGAGGGCCCGGTCTACAACCGCCCCTACGCCCGCCCCGACTGGCAGGACGCCCTCCAGGCCGACGACGCCGGCAAGCTGCCCCGACCGCAGACC
>NZ_SSBM01000011.1:0-240510 GCF_004795115.1 Streptomyces sp. A0592 | reverse complement strand
CCCCGGCGGACGCCGCAGGAAACCCGTCGAGGCCCGCGGGCGCGCCACCGCGGGCCGGTCCGCCGGCCGTGGCGGCACCGTGCGCTGCGGGTGACGTCGGCGCGGAGCCGGAGGGCGCGGCCGGTAGCGGTGCGGGCAGCCCGCCCCCGCGGCCGGGGGCCGGGGATGCGGCGGCGGGAAGGAGGGCAGGGTCGCCCGACAGGATGCGGGCGTGCAGCAGGCGGAGGTCCGGGCCCGGGTCCAGGCCGAGTTCGTCGGCCAGCACCTCGCGGGCCCGGCCGAAGACGGCGAGGGCGTCGCCCTGCCGCCCCGCGGCGAAGAGCGCGCGCATCAGGAGCCCGTACGGGCGCTCCCGCAGCGGCTCCTCGCGGATGAGGGCGGTGAGCTCGGGGACGGCCCGCTCGTGCCGCCCGCGCAGCAGGTCCACCCCGAGGCGCTCCTCCAGCAGGTGCAGCCGCAGCTCCGCCAGGCGCGAGCGCTGGCTCTCGGCGAACGGCCCCGGCACCCCGGCCAGTGGCTCGCCCCGCCACAGGGAGCCCGCCTCGGCCAGTGCTTCGGCGCAGACCTCCAGTTCCCCGGCCGCATGGGCGCGGGTGGCCTTCGCGGCCAGCTCCTCGGCCCGTACGGCGTCGACCGAGCCCCGCGGCACCGCGAGCCGGTAGCCGTCGTTCGCGGACTCCAGTATCTGGGCCCCGGTCTTCCCCGGCTCCCCGCCCTCCAGCAGCTTCCGCAGCCGCCAGACGTAGGTCCGCAGGATCATCACCGCGGAGCCCGGGGCGGACTCCCCCCAGACCGCGGCGGTCAGTTCGTGCAGCGGCACGACATGGCCCGCGCGGAGCACCAGGACGGCAAGGGTGGCCTGCTGCTGCGGCGGTCCACCGGTCAGCACGGGTCCCCCGTGGGACACGCCCACGGACCCGAGCACGAAGAATTTCACGTGTTCCCCCTGTGCGTGCGCACAGCTCCACACGGCGGTTGGTCCCCAGCTTTCCTGGACCGCCGATGTACGGAGCGTCATCCTAAGCGGTTCATATGACCATGCCGTCGGAACGGGCCGCGGCGGCGGCCCGGCGTGCCCGCGCGGCGCAGCGGAGGGGGCCGCGTCCGGATCACACCCATCCGAGGCGGGCTGCGCGCAGCCCCGCCTCGAACCGGCTGCGGGCGCCCAGCCGTTCGATCAGCGAGGCCATGATCCGCCGGGCGGTGCGGGCCGAGATGTGCAGCTGTCCGGCGGCGGATTCGTCGGTGTGGCCCTCGGCCAGCAGCCCCAGCAGGGAGCGCTCCTGCTCAGTGGGTACGTACACGGCTTCCGACGGATCCGCGCCCAGCGGCACGGCCGCGCCCCACTCCCGCTCGAAGAGCGCGACCAGCGGGGCGATCATGCCGGGGGCGGAGAGGGACAGCGCGCCCTGCCTGCTGTCCGCCGGGTCGATGGGAACGAGGGCGTGGGTCCGGTCGACCAGCACCATCCGGGTGGGCAGCGCGGCGACCGTGCGGAAGGCCCCGCCTCCCGCGAGCAGCGCCCGGCTGTAACGCAGGGTGCCCGGGTCCTCCCGTACGAGGTCGAGCCCGATGGTGCGGATGGCGGCGCCGCGGCCGAGCACGAGGGCGTCATTGCGTTCGGCCGCCTCCAGCGCGGCCGCGGACTGGGGGCCGCCGGGCATGAAGGTCAGCACCTCGGTCCTGGCCTCCAGCGCCAGGCGCTCCAACCGCCGCTGTACGGCGTCGAGTCCGGCCAGCCGCTCGACGCCCTCGGCCGGGCGGCCGCCGGAGCCGGCGCCCGCGAGGATCCGGACCAGGGCCTGCTGGTGACCCGCGGCCCGACGGTGCCGGCGCACCAGTTCCTCGTACTGCTGATCCAGAAGCCGCTGCATCCCGAGGACCGGGTCGACGACGGTGAAGCGGCCGGGCGTCTCGAAGGACGCCTGGACCAGGCGCAGCGCGAAGAGCCGGTCGAGGCAGTCGCGGACCCGGTCGGGCTCCACGCCGAGCCGGGCGGCAAGTTCGGTCAGCCCCAGCTCGGGCCGGGCGAGCACCTCCTCGTACACCGTCTGGTCGAGCTCCTCCAGGTCGAGCGTCACGGACATCGGTTCCCCTCTTCGCATGCTGTCGCCCCCGTCGATCTGCGAGCAGCCTGTCTGCCGGAGATCTACGCGACATACACGCGCCCTCTACGCGCGTCAGCGCGACTCCGGCCGGCCGTCGGCGGTGGCCCGGCGGGGGCGGCTGTCCCAAAACGTCCTGGCCGCTTCCGCCACCCCTGAACCCGTTCCCCCAGGTCAACACCTTGGCCAGGATGGAGGCGTGCCGCTCGGCACCCCTTCCCCACTCCCGATGAGGGCACCTCCATGACTTCTCGCGTCCATGCCGCCGTCCGTCCGGTCCGCACCGCTGCCGCGGCCGTCACCGCGGCGGCCTTCGCCGCGGCCGTCGCCGCCTGCGGCGCGCTCGCGCTCGCCGCCGGCGCGCCGTCCGGTGCGGACACGGCCGGGGCCGCCACCGTCCAGGCGGCCCCGGCGCCCCTCCCGGCCGCCGCGGGCGCGGTCGCGTACGGCCTCATCTGGGACTGACCCGGGCTCGTGGAGCTGACCCTCGTCTCTCTCGTCCCGCCCGGGCCCGGCCCCGGCCCCGGTCCCGCCGACGACGGCCGCCTGCTCCGCCTGCTCTGGGGCGCGGCCCGCCCGGGGGAGCGACTGGAGCACATCAGCGTGCGGAGCGGTCCGCACGGTGTGGACCTCGGACTCTTCACCGTGGCCACGCCCGGGACGACCGCCGCGGAGGCCGCCCTGGCCATCTGCCGCCGCGTGCTCGCGCCGCCCTCCCCCTTCCACGGCTGGCAGCTCGCCACCGGATCCACCAGCCTCGCGCGACCCTGCGCGATCCCCACCACCACGACGTGACAGGAGCACCCGTGACCAACCCCTTCGAGGACGACGAAGCCCCTTACTTCGTCCTCGTCAACCAGGAGAACCAGCACTCCCTGTGGCCCGCCTCGAGCGAGGTGCCCGCCGGCTGGACGGCCACCCACGGCCCGGCCGGCCGCCAGGACTGCCTGGACCACATCGAGAAGACCTGGACCGATATGCGTCCGGCCGGTCTGGTCGCCGCCCTCGGGGAGGTCTGAGCCGATGACCGTCCGGCGCACCTCCCGTCCGCGGCACTACCTGATGTGCCGCCCGTCCCACTTCACCGTCGACTACCGCATCAACCCCTGGATGGATCCGGCCAAGCCGACCGACACCGACCTGGCCGTCCTGCAGTGGGAGCGGCTGTACGCCCTCTACCAGGAGCTCGGACACACGGTCGAGCTGATCGACCCGGTCCCCGGGCTGCCCGACATGGTCTACTCGGCCAACGGTGCCACCGTGCTCGGCGACCGCGTCCTGATGGCCCGGTTCCGCCACCCCGAGCGCGCTGCCGAAGCCCCCGCCTACCAGGCCTGGTTCGAGGCCAACGGCTACGCGGAGGTGGTCGCCCCGGAGCACGTCAACGAGGGCGAGGGCGACTACCTGGTCGCCGGCTCCCGGATCCTGGCGGGCACCGGCTTCCGCACCGACCCGGCCTCGCACGCCGAGGCCGAACGGGTGCTCGGCGCGCCGGTGGTGGGGCTGACCCTGGTCGACCCGCGCTTCTACCACCTCGACACCGCCCTCGCCGTGCTCGACGACGACGAGATCATGTACTTCCCCGGCGCCTTCTCGGCCGCATCCCAGGCGGTGCTGCGCGAGCTGTACCCGGACGCGCTCCTGGCCACCGAGGAGGACGCCGAGGTCTTCGGGCTGAACGCGCTCTCCGACGGGCGCAACGTCCTGCTCGCCGAGGCCGCCGGCGGGCTCGCGGACCGGCTGGCCGCGCGCGGATTCACGCCGATCGGCGTCGACCTGTCCGAACTGTTCAAGGGCGGCGGCAGCGTCAAGTGCTGCACCCTGGAGCTCCGCCACGCCGTGCAGGCGCCGACCGCGGGCGGTGCCGCATGAGCATCCGCCCGACCACCCCCGCAGCGGCCACCGCCGCCGAAGCCACCGCCACCGGGGCCGTCCCCTTCGCGGGCGTCCTCGACTGGCTCATCGAGCCCGGCGCCCCTGCCACGGTCCGCGCCCCCGAGCTGGCCGACGCGGCCGCCGCGCGGGACTGGGCCGCCGAGCACCGCGCCGAACTGCGCGCAGGACTGGACCGGTTCGGCGCCGTGTACGTGAGCGGGCTGCCGGTCCGCAGCATCGACGACTTCGCCGTCGTCCGCGACGAGCTGGTCCGCCGGGCCACCCCGTACCGCGAGAAGGCCACCCCCCGCAGCGACTTCGGCTCCGGCGTCTTCTCCTCCACCGACCTGCCCGCCGCGCAGGCGATCCGCCCGCACAACGAGAACAGCTACACCCTGACCTTCCCCGGCCTGCTGCTCTTCGGCTGCCTGACCGCCCCCGAGGAAGGCGGCGCGACACCCGTCACCGACTGCCGCGAGGTGCTGCGTTCGCTCCCCGCCGTGCTGGTCGAGCGGATGCGCGCCTCCGGCTGGGTCCTGACCCGCACCTACTCGGAGACCCTCTCGGTCGCCTGGCAGGCCGCCTTCGGGGCCACCACCCGCGAGGAGGTGGAGGCGTACTGCGCCGAGAACGCCGTCGCCTGCGCCTGGGACGAAGAGGGCACGCTGCGCACCAGCCAGGTGCGGCCGGGCATCGTCCGCCACCCGCTGACCGGTGACGAAGTCTGGTTCAACCACATGGCGTTCTGGAACCGCTTCTCGCTGGACGAGGAGCTGCGCGAGGTCCTGCTGGACGAACTCGGCCCCGAAGGGCTCCCCTTCGACACGGGTCTCGGTGACGGCGTCCCGCTGACGGAGGCGGACCTGGCGGCCGTCAACGCCGCCTACGAGCGGGCCGCCGTGCGCCGCGCCTGGCAGCCGGGGGACCTGCTGATCGTCGACAACGTCCTGACCGCGCACGGCCGCGACCCCTTCCGCGGCGACCGGCGGATCGTCGTCGCCATGGGCGACCCGATCGCCGTGGCGGACTGCGCCCCCGCCGTCGCCCCGCGCGCCGGAACCGTGGCGGCGGTGTCCCGTGGCTGAGCCGACGAACCTGGTCGAGCGGTTCCTGGAGACCGCCCGGACCTTCCCCGGCCGGGCCGCGGTGCACGCCGCGGACGGTGCGCTCACCTTCGAGGAGCTGGCCGGGCGCACGGCACGGCTGGCGGCGGCGCTGCGCGCGCTCGGCGTCCGCCCCGGCGACCGGGTCGGGGTGAGCCTGCCCCGCGGCACGGTCTGGGCCGTGGCCCCGCTGGCGGTGTGGCGGGCCGGTGCGGCCTACGTCCCGCTGGACCCGGCGTACCCCGGGGAGCGGCTCGCGCACATCGCGGCCGACGCCGGGCTGCGTGCGGTTCTCGCGCGGGCGGGGGCCGCGGCCGGGTGGGCCGAGGGCCTGCCGGTCCTCGACCCGGACACGGCCGCCCCCGACGCGGCGCACCCGGAGAGCGGCCACCCGGACACCGCGGCGCCTGCCGCGCGGGCCGACGCGGAGCCGTCCGGCCGTGCCGGGCACCCGGCCACCGCGGCCTACGTCATCCACACCTCGGGGTCCAGCGGCCTGCCCAAGGGCGTGGAGGTCACCCACGCCGGCGTGGCCGCCCTCGTCGCGGGCCTGGAAGAGCGGGGCGTCTACCCGCCCGGCCACCGCGTGGTCGCCTGGAACGCCAGCCTGTCCTTCGACGCGTCCGTGCAGCAGTGGGTCCGCGTGTGCCGCGGCGACACCCTGGTCGTCCTGGACGACGAGGACCGCACGGACCCGGCCCGACTGGACGCACTGCTCGACGCGTACGGCGTGACCGACCTCGACTGCACCCCCTCGCACTGGCAGCTGACCGGTCCGCGGCTGCGGCGGGGGCGTCCCCTGCGGTTGCTGCTCGGCGGCGAGCCGGTGCCGGCGGCGATGTGGCGGGCGCTGGCCGAGGACCCGGCCGTGGAGGCCTGGAACCTGTACGGCCCCACCGAGTGCACCGTCGACGCCACCGCGACCCGGATCACCGGGGCCGCCCCGCGCCTGGGCGAGCCGCTGGCCGGGGTACGCGCCCAGGTCCTCGACGAAGCGCTGCGGCCGGCCACGACGGGCGAGCTGTACCTGGCCGGTCCGGGCGTGGCGGTCGGCTACGTCGGCCGGCCCGGGCTGACCGCCTCGCGGTTCGTCGCGGACCCCTTCGCCACCGACGGCAGCCGGATGTACCGCACCGGCGACCTGGTGCGCTGGCGGGCCGACTCCGGTCTGGAGTTCCTGCGCCGCACCGACCGGCAGCTCAAGATCCGCGGCTTCCGGGTGGAGCCGGGCGAGCTGGAGGACCGGCTGCGCGGCCACGCGGCGGTGGAGGCGGCGGTCGCCGTGGCCCGGACCGGGCCGGACGGCGACACCCTCCTGGTGGCGTACTGCGTCCTGGCCCCCGGGGCCCGGGTGACCGACGCGGAGCTGAGCCGGCACTGCGGGGCCGCGCTGCCCGCGTACTTCGTCCCGTCCGTCTTCGTCAGGGTCGACGCGCTCCCGCTGACGCCGAACGGCAAGGTGGACACCGAGGCGCTGCCGCCGCTGCCGACGGCCCCGGCAGCCGGACCGGAGTCCTCCGGGCGCGCCCCCGAAGGCCCGCTGGAGGAGCTGATCGCGACCGTGTGGGCCGAGGTCCTCGGCCGGGACGGCGTCGACGCTGAGGCGAACTTCTTCGCGCTCGGCGGCCATTCGCTGCTGGCGCTGCGCGTGGTGTCCCGGCTGAAGAAGAACGCCGGCATCGCGCTGCGGACCAAGGACGTCTACCGCTTCCCCGTCCTCGCGGACCTGGCCCGGCATGCGCAGTCGGTGCGCGCCCCGGCCGCCGGGGAGGCCTCGTGAACGTCCTCGACACCACCGCGGTGCGCCTGAAGGAGACCGAGGAGGGCGCACCCACCCTGGTCTGCCTCGCCTTCTGCGGCGGGGGCACCGCCACCTTCCACGACTGGATCCCCGCCCTGCCGGACGGCGCCGGCCTGGTGGCCGTCTGCTACCCGGGGCGCGAGGGTCGGTTCGCCGAGGAGTTCGCCCGGACCTGGGACGAGCTCGCGACGGACGCCGCCGCCGGGGTCGCGGCGGTGGCCGGGCAGGGCCCGTACGTCCTGTTCGGGCACAGCATGGGCGGCTGGATGGCCTTCGACGTCACCGTACGGCTGGCCGCGGCGGGTGCTCCCCCGCCGCACGCCCTGGTCGTCTCCGCCTGCAACGCCCCGGACCGCGGGGTCACCGACCGGGACCGGTTCCTGGCGCAGGGACAGCGCGACGACGAGCTGCTCGGCTGGATGGCCACCCACGGCCTGCTGCCCGAGCACGTCCTGGAAGAGCCCGAGCTGACCGAGATGGCCGTGGAGCTGATGCGGGCCGACCTGGCCGCCCGGGACACCTTCGCCCACACCCCCGGTGCCCGGACCGGTGTCCCGGTCCAGGTGTTCTCCGGGGACGCGGACCCCGTCATCGGCGAGGACGCGGGTCCGCGCTGGGCGGCGCTGACCGACGGCCCGTTCCGCCACGACGTCCTGCCCGGCGGGCACTTCTACACCCCAGAGGTGTGGCGGGGCCTGCCCGCCCGGATCACCTCTCTGACCTCCGGGGCCGCCCCGGCCCACGCCCCCGCCCCCGTGCTCTCCGCCTCCGCCGCCCCGCGAGGGACGGCGGCCCCATGACGAACGGCAGCTCCATGACCTTCTCCCCCGCCTTCGGCATCAGCCACGTCGAGTCCTACGTCGCCGACCTCGCGTCGGCGGCTGCCGAGATGACCGGCCGCTTCGGGTTCCGTGCGGTCGCCCGCGCCGCGTCAGCCGACGCGGAGTCCCTGCTCCTGCGCCAGGGCCGGATCTCCCTCGTCCTCACCCAGGCCCGCTCGCCGCACCACCCGGGCGCCGCCTACGTCCTGGCCCACGGCGACGGCGTCGCCGACATCGCGCTGAGCGTGCCCGACGTGGCCGCCGTCTTCGACGAGGCGGTCTCCCGCGGCGCGGTCCCCCTGGCCGTGCCGCGCCGGCACCCCGACGGCAGCACCCGGGCCGTGATCGCCGGGTTCGGCGACGTCGTGCACACCCTCGTCGAGCCGGACCCGGCCGGGCCGCCCCCGGGCTTCGCCCCGCTGCCGGACGCCGCCGCACCGGACGCGGACGGCGAACTCCTGGAGGAGCTGGACCACTTCGCGGTCTGCCTGCCCGCCGGACAACTCGCCCGGACCGTGGAGTTCTACACCCGTGTCCTCGGCTTCCGCATGATCTTCCAGGAGCTCATCCGGGTCGGCGCGCAGGCCATGAACTCCAAGGTGGTGCAGAGCGCCTCCGGCGAGGTCACCCTGACCCTGATCGAGCCCGACACCTCCCGCGAGCCGGGGCAGATCGACCGGTTCCTGGCCGAGCACGGCGGCCCGGGCGTCCAGCACATCGCCTTCGCCTCCCGCAACGTCGTGCGGGCGGTCGGGGCGCTGCGCGAGCGCGGCGTGGAGTTCCTGAGCGTCCCCGGCACCTACTACACGATGCTCGCGGACCGGCTCGACCTGGCCCGGCACTCCACGCAGGAGCTCCAGCGCATCAGCGTCCTGGTCGACGAGGACCACGACGGGCAGCTCTTCCAGATCTTCACCCGCTCCACCCACCCGCGCCGCACCCTCTTCCACGAGGTGATCGAGCGGTTCGGCGCCCGCACCTTCGGCAACGGCAACATCAAGGCCCTGTACGAGGCCGTCGAGGCCGAGCGGCTGGGCGCCGGCGAGGTCCTGCGGTGAGCGCCGGTCACGACACCCCGCCGGTCCCGGTCCGCCTGGAGGACTTCGCCGGTCCCGCCCGCCGGGCCCTGCCCCCGGAGGTCTGGGACTTCATCGCGGGCGGCAGCGGCGAGGAGCTGACCCTGGCCGCCAACCGGGCCGCCCTGGACCGGATCCGCCTCGTCCCCCGCGTCCTGTCGGGCGCCGGGGCCGTCGACACCTCGGCCGAACTCCCCGGCGGCCGGGCGGCCCTGCCCCTGGCGGTCGCGCCCATGGCCTACCAGCGGCTGCTCCACCCCGAGGGTGAGTCGGCCACGGCCCGCGCGGCGGCGGCCGCCGGGGTGCCGTTCACGCTCAGCACGCTGAGCAGCGTGCCGGTGGAGGAGGTCACGGCGCTGGGCGGGGTCACCTGGTTCCAGCTGTACTGCCAGCGCGACCCGGGACTCACCGCCGAGCTGGTGCGGCGCGCCGAGGACGCGGGCTGCGCGGCGGTGATGGTCACGGTCGACGTCCCCTCGATGGGCCGGCGCCTGCGCGATCTGCGCAACGGCTTCGCCCTGCCGGCGGGCGTGGCGGCCGCGCACCTCGACCGGGCCGCGACCCGCCGGGCCGGCGAGCGCCGGGCCGGGACGTGCGCCGTGGCGGAGCACACCGCGGAGTCCTTCGCCCGCGCCCTGGGCTGGGACGACCTGGCCCGGCTGCGGGAGCAGACGGGACTGCCTCTGATCGTCAAGGGGATCCTCGATCCGGGTGACGCCGCGACCGCTGCCGCGGTCGGTGCGGACGCCGTCGTCGTCTCCAACCACGGCGGCCGCCAGCTCGACGGCGCGGTCGCCAGCGCGGACATGCTGCCCGCGCTCCGGGAGGCGGTCCCGCCGTCCTGCCGGCTGCTGCTGGACAGCGGGATCCGCGGCGGGACCGATGTCCTGAAGGCCCTGGCGCTCGGCGCGGACGGGGTGCTGCTGGGCCGGCCCGTCCTGTGGGGCCTGGCCGCGGACGGCGCGGAGGGCGTGTCGCGGGTGCTGGGGCTGCTGGCGGCCGAACTGCGCTCCGCCCTGGAGCTGTCGGGCTGCGGCACCCCCGCCGACGCGCCCTGGCTGACGACGCTGGGGGCGGGCCGGTGACCCGCACGGCCGTGGCCCTGGACCGGGCCGATCTGCACGCGTCCCTCGCGGACCCCGCGCTGCTGTCCATGACCTTCCTCAACGAGATCGCTGGACGGTTCCCCGAGGCGGTCTCCTTCGCCCCCGGGCGACCGACGGAGGACTTCTTCGACCCGTCCGACCTGCACCGCTACCTCGACGCGTACATCCACCACCTGACCGCGGACAAGGGCTACGACGGGGCCGGGGTGCGGCGGGAGCTGTTCCAGTACGGCCGCACCAAGGGCGTCGTGCACGAGCTGATCGCCCGTCACCTCGAACGGGATGAGGGCATCGTCTGCGACCCGGAGGCCGTCCTGGTCACGGTGGGCGCGCAGGAGGCGCTGTGGCTCGTGCTGCGCGCCCTGAAGGCCGGCCCGCGGGACGTGGTGCTGGCCCTGGACCCGACGTACGTCGGGCTGACGGGTGCCGCCCGGCTGCTGGACCTCCCGGTGCGGTCGGTGCCCGAGGGCCCCCGCGGGGTGCGTCCGGAGCAGGTGCGCGAGCGGATCCGCGAGGTCCGCGCCGCCGGGGAGCGGCCCCGGGCGCTGTACCTGGTGCCGGACTTCTCCAACCCGAGCGGCCACTCCCTGGACACGGGGACGCGCCGGGAGCTGCTGGAGGTCGCGGAGCAGGAGGACGTGCTGCTGCTGGAGGACAACCCGTACGGGTACTTCCGGGTGGCGGACGGCTCCCGGCCGCCGACGCTGAAGGCCCTCGACACCGGGCAGCGGGTCGTCTACCTGGGCTCGCTGGCAAAGACCTGCTTCCCCGGCGCCCGGGTGGGCTTCGCCGTCGCGGACCAGCGGGTCACGGGGGCGGGCGGCCCGGCGCTGCTGGCCGACGAGCTGGCCCGCGCCAAGAGCATGCTGACCGTCAACACCCCGCCGGTGGCACAGGCGCTGGTCGGCGGCATGCTGCTGGAGCACGGCGGCAGCCTGCTGGAGGCCAACCGCCGCCAGATCGACGTCTACCGGCGCAACCTGCGCGCTCTGCTCCAAGGGCTGGACCGGCGGTTCGCCCGGACGCCCGGGGTCCGGTGGATCGCCCCCGCGGGCGGCTTCTTCGTCGTGCTCGACGTGCCGTTCCCCGTGACCGACGCCCTGGTCGAGGAGGCCGCCGTCCGGCACGGGGTGCTCTTCACGCCGATGCGCCACTTCAGCGACCAGGAGCGTGCCGGGCGGCAACTGCGCCTTTCGTGCTCCTCGTTGGACCCCGACCGGATCGAGGACGGGCTCGACCGGCTGGCGGCGCTGATCGACGAGCACGGCGCGGCAGCACATGGCTGAGCCCGATGCCCCGACCGCACCCCTCGCTCCTTGCCCCGCACCCTCCCCGGAAGGAACGCCCATGCACACCGACGACGCGCCCGGACCACGGCATTCGCTCGTCCGGCCCCTGATCCGTGCCGTCCGGCGCGACCCCGCGGCGGTGGCCGTCGTCGACGGCGGCGTCGCCCACACGTACGGCGAACTCGACCGGCTGTCCGCCGAGATCGCGGGCGGCCTCGCCGCCCGCGGCCTGGGACCGGACGACGTGCTCGCCGTCCACGGCGAACGCTCCTGGGAGCGCTGCGCCGCGGTGCTCGGCGCGTGGCGGGCCGGCCTGGGCGTGGTCTGCGTCGACCCGGGCATGCCCGCGCCGCGGGCCGCGCGGATCGCCCGGCCCTGCGCCCTGCTGGTCCGTCCCGACCGCACCGCGCCGACCGGGCTCGGCCCCGCCGAGGTCGCCTTCGGCGAGCTGCGCGGGGCCCCGCTGGAGGAGCTGCGCGAGGGGACCGTCGGGTACGTCATCCCCACGTCCGGATCGACCGGTGAGCCCAAGTCGGTGGCCGTTCCCCCGTCGGTGCTGGCCGCGCTCGGCGACTGGCACGTGCGGCACTGGGCCCACGACCGCCCGCCGCACACCCTCCAGGCGGCCTCGATCGGCTTCGACGTGGGCTACGAGGAGATCGTCACCACCTGGCTGGCCGGGGCCGCGCTGGTCGTGGTCTCCGACGAGGAACGCCAGGACCCCTTCGCCCTGATGGACCTGATCGCCGAGCAGCGCGTCGCCCGGCTGTTCCTGCCGGTGGTGGGGCTGCACGCGCTGGCCACGGCCGCCGTGTTCGAACCGGACGCGATGCCGGACCTGCGGGAGATCGCGGTCGCGGGCGAGCGCCTCGTCGTCAACGCCGAGGTGCGCGAGTTCTGCGCGGCCGCCGGGGTCGCCCTGGTCAACGAGTACGGGCCCAGCGAGACCCACGTGGTCACGCAGTACCGGCTGGACCCTCGGGAGGCCGCGTCCTGGCCCGAGCACCCGCCGATCGGCGCTGCCGTCGCCGGGGCGGAGCTGCTGCGCGAGGCGGGCGGGGTGCTGCGGCCGTTCGCGGCGGGCGAGGAGGCGGAGCTGGTCGTCGGCGGGGGCAGTGTCGGCCTCGGCTATCTGGGAGACCCGGAACTGACCGCGACCCGCTTCCGGACCCTGCCCCACCGCGACGGGACCGCGCGCCGCACGTACGCCACGGGGGACGTCGTCCGGTTCGACGGGGCGGACTTCCACTTCGTGGCCCGGGCCGACGAGCAGCTCAAGGTGAGCGGGTACCGGGTCGAGCCCGGCGAGGTCGAGGCGGTCCTGGGCGCGGTCCCGGGGGTCCGCAGGGCCGTGGTGGTGACGGTGGAGGTCGCGGGCTCGCGCCGGCTCGCGGCCGTGTGGACCCGGACGGGGGCGGACGGCCCCGGGTCCGTGGAGCTGGCCGCGGCGTGCGCGGCGCAGCTGCCCGCGTACATGGTGCCCCGGCACTTCCGGCCCGTGGAGGACCTGCCGGTGACCGCCAACGGGAAGGTCGACAGGGCCGCCCTGCGGGCACTGTTCGCCCCGGCCCGCACCGCCGTCTGACCAGCACGCGCAGGCCGTGGCGGCCCGCGGAGAACGAGAACGAGGAAGACCATGAGGGGAATTGACGTGACCGAGGCGGAGCGGATCCTGTGCGGGGTCCTGGCGGACCTGTTCGGGATCCCGGAGGTAGGCCCGCGGGACGGCTTCGTCCGGCTCGGCGGTGACAGCATCATCGCCGTGCAGGTGGTCGGCGCGGCCCGCCGCGCCGGGCTGCGCATCACCGTCCGGGACGTGCTGACCCTGCCGGACACGGCGGCCCTGGCCGCCGCCGCCCGGCCGCTGGCCCGGTCCGCCCGGTCGGGCGGTGACGACGGGGTCGGGCCGGTCCGGGCGACGCCGGTGATGCGGTGGCTCGACGAGCGCGGCGGGTCCGCCGACCCCTACCACCAGTACCTGGTGGTGCGGACCCCGGCCGGGCTGAGCGCGCAGAGCGCGGCCGAGGTGCTCCAGGCCGTCCTGGACCGGCACGACATGCTGCGCGTGGTCCGGGACGGCTCCGGCTGGCGGACCCGCCCGGCCGGGTCGGTGCGCGCCGCGGAGTGCCTGCGCCGGGTGGCGACGCAGGGCCGCGAGGCGACCGCCGAGGAGGTCGCGCGGGAGGTGCACGCGGCCCGCGACCGGCTCTCGGTGGGCGGCGGGGTGATCGTGCAGGCCGTCTGGTTCGACGCCGGGGCCGGGCTGCCCGGGGCGCTGGCCCTGGTCGTCAACCACGTGGTCGTGGACGGGATCTCCTGGCGGGTGCTGACCGGCGACCTCGGCCGGGCCTGGGAGGCGGTCGCCGCCGGACGGGCCCCCGCCGGCTCCCTCGACCCGGTCGCCACCTCGTTCCGCCGCTGGTCCGAGCTGCTCACCGCCGAGGCGGCCGGGGGGCGGACCGCGGCCGAAGCCCCGTACTGGAGCGGTGTGGTGCGGCCGGGTGCGGGCATCGCGGGCCGGCGCCCGCTGGACCCGTCCCGCGACCACGAGGACCGCGCCGGGCACCTCGCCCTGAGCCTGCCGGCGGCGACGGCCGGGCCGCTGCTGACGTCGGTGGCCGACCGGCTGGGCGCCGACGCCAACGAGGTACTTCTGACCGGGCTCTCCCTGGCCCTGGCGCGGTGGCGGCCCTGCGGCCCGGAGGTCCTGGTGGAGCTGGAGGGCCACGGCCGGGAGGACATCGGCGCCGAGGCCGACCTCTCCCGTACCGTCGGCTGGTTCACCACTCTCTTTCCCACCCGCTTCGCCCTGGACGGCCTGGGCGCGGCGGACGCCGAGGTCGGCGGTCCCACCGCCGCCGAGGCACTGCGGCGGGTCCGGGAGCAGCTGCGGGCGATCCCGCGCAAGGGCATCGGGTACGGACTGCTGCGCCACCTCGACCCGGTCGTCGGCCGGGAGCTCGCCGCGGCGGAGCCCGCGGGCCTCGGCTTCAACTACCTGGGCCGGCTGGGCGGTCCGGGCGGCGGCGACTGGCAGCTGCTGCCCGCCCACGGGGCCCGGCTCGACGCCCCCGGCCCGGGCATGCCGATGGCGCACGCCGTCGAGGTGAGCGCCTTCGTCCTGGAGTCGGCGGACGGCCCGGTCCTGCACGCCGACTGGGCCTGGGCCGACGGCGTCCACGACGAGGCGGAGGTCCGGGCGCTGGCCGAGGACTGGTTCCGGATGCTCGGCGCCCTCGTCGTCCACGCCGACCGGACCGGCCCCGCGGCCGTGTCCGCCGTCCCGTCCACCGTCCCCTCAGCCGTTCCGCCCGCCTCCGGCCTGGCGCTCGACGCGATCGGCCAGGACGAACTGGACGACCTCGCGGCCTCCCTCGGCCTCCTCTGACCCCGACCGGTCCGCACCCCCGCCCCGCCGCCGCTCTCCGACGGTCTCCCAGAAAGCGACACATCAGCCATGAACACCAGCCGGCCGGCCATCGAGGACGTCCTGCCCCTCTCCCCGCTGCAGGAGGGCATGCTCTTCCACTCCGGGTACGACGAGGACTCCAAGCACCTCTACATCGCCCAGTTCACCGTCGACCTGGACGGGACGCTCGACGCCGGTCGGCTGCGCCGGGCCGCCGGGGAGCTGCTGCGCCGCCACGCCAACCTGCGGGTGGTCCTCACCCACCGCAAGAACGGCGATCCCGTCCAGGTGGTCCGCCGGGACATGGAGCCGGCCTGGCAGGAGCACGACCTCGGCGCGCTGCCCGCCGGGGCGGCGGCGGAACGGGCCGCGGAGCTGACGGAGGAGGACTGGGCGCAGGGCGTGGACAGCCGCCGCCCGCCGCTGCTGCGGTTCACGCTGCTGCGGCTGGCGGACGACCGGCACCGGCTACTCGTGACGGCACATCACATCCTCTTGGACGGCTGGTCGTTCGGGCTGCTCTTCCGCGAGCTGTTCACCCTGTACGCGGGCGGCGAGCCGGAGCCGGTGCAGCCCTACCGGGAGTACCTGGCCCACCTCGCGCGCTGCGACCGGCCCGCCGCCGAGGAGGCCTGGCGCACCGCCCTGGCCGGTCTCGGCGCCCCCGGCCGGATCGCGGACGGCACCGGCCGGGTCTCCCCCGGCGCCACCCCCGAGGACGTGGTGGTGCGGCTGGACGAGGAGCGGACGGCGGCGCTGACCGCGCGGGCCCGGGAGTGCGGGCTGCTGCTGACCAGCGTGGTCCAGGGTGCCTGGGCGGCGCTCATGGCCCGCGCCACCGGGCAGGACGACGTGGTCTTCGGTCTCACGGTCAGCGGCCGCCCCGCCGAACTGCCGGGTTCGGAGCGGATGATCGGCATGCTGATCAACACCGTTCCCGTGCGGGCCCGGATCGACCCGGCCGCCCCGCTGCGCCGGGTCTGCGCGGAGCTCCAGCGCGAGCGGGCGGAGCTGGTGGACCACGACCACCTGGGGCTGACGGAGATCCAGAAGCTGGCCGGTTCCCCGGCCGCCCTCTTCGACACGAACCTGGTCTTCGAGAACTTCCCGATGAGCGACTACGCGCTCGACCTGCCGGGCTTCGGCCTCGATGCGCGGATCCGGTTCCGGGACACCACGCACTTCCCGCTGACCCTGGTGGTGGAGCCGGGCACGGCGCTCGGGCTGCGGCTGAGCCACCACCCCGGGCTGATCGCCGCCGAGCGGGTGCGGGAGCTCGGCGAGCGGCTCGTACGGCTCCTGGAGCGGTGGACGGCCGACCCGGACGCGCCGGTGGAAGTCCTCGACGCGCTGACCGCGGCCGAGCGCCACCGGGTCCTGGCCGAGTGGAACGACACCGCCGCCGCCCTCCCGGAGTCGACGCTGCCCGCGCTGCTCGCCGAGCAGGCGGCCCGGACCCCGGACGCCGCCGCCGTCGTCTTCGAGGGCGAGTCCCTGACCTACCGGGCGCTGGAGGAGCGGGCGGGCCGCCTCGCGGACGTGCTCACGGCCCGCGGCATCGGACCGGAGAGCCTGGTCGCGGTCGCCGTACCCCGCTCCCTCGACCTGATGGTCGCCCTGTGCGGGGTGCTGGAGGCAGGGGCCGCCTACCTGCCCGTCGACCCCGGGCAGCCGAAGGAGCGCAACCTCGGGATCATGGCCGACGCCGCCCCGGCGCTGGTGCTGAGCACCGGCTGGGAGGCGCCGGGGACGCCGACGCTGCGGCTGGACGCCCCGCTCCCCGCGGCGGATCCCGCGCCGCGGCCGGTGGTCCTGCCCGACCACCCGGCGTACGCGATCTTCACTTCCGGTTCCACCGGCCGCCCCAAGGGCGCGCTGGTTCCGCACCGGGCCATCGTCAACCGGCTGGAGTGGATGCAGCGGGAGTACGGCCTGGGGGCCGGGGACCGGGTGCTGCAGAAGACGCCGAGCGGTTTCGACGTCTCGGTGTGGGAGTTCTTCTGGCCGCTGCTGACCGGGGCGACCCTCGTGGTCGCGAAGCCCGGCGGCCACCAGGACCCCGCCTACCTGGCCGACCTGATCGCCCGGGAGTCCGTCACCACCGCGCACTTCGTGCCGTCCATGCTCGACGTGTTCCTGCGCGAGCCCGCCGCGGCGGACGCCCGCTCGCTGCGCCGGGTGATCGCCAGTGGCGAAGCGCTGCCCCCGCACACCCAGGACGCCTTCTTCCGGGTCCTGCCCGGCGCGGAGCTGCACAACCTGTACGGCCCGACCGAGGCCGCGGTCGACGTCACGCTCTGGCCCTGCCGGGCCGGGGACGCCACCGTCCCGATCGGCCGGCCCGCCGCCAACACCCGTACGTACGTCCTGGACGGCCGGCTCGCCCCGGTGGCGCCCGGTACGGCGGGCGAGCTGTACCTGGCCGGCGTGCAGCTGGCCCGCGGCTATCTCGGCCGGCCCGGGCTGACCGCCGACCGGTTCGTGGCCTGCCCCTTCGAGCCGGGGGCCCGCATGTACCGCACGGGCGACCTGGTGCGCTGGCGTGCCGACGGGGTCCTGGAGTACCTGGGCCGCACCGACGACCAGGTCAAGATCCGCGGTTTCCGCATCGAGCCGGGCGAGGTCCAGAGCGCCGCCGCGGGCTGCGCGGGCGTCTCCCACGCGGCGGTCGTCGTCCGCGAGGACCGCCCGGGCGATCCCCGGCTCGTGGCCTACGTGGTGCCCCGCCCGGGCGCCGCGCCGACCCCCGCCGGGGTCCGCGGCGAACTGGCCGCCGCACTGCCCGAGCACATGGTCCCGGCCGTGGTCGTACTGGACGAGCTGCCGGTGACGCCGAACGGCAAGCTCGACCGGCGGGCCCTGCCCGCCCCCGCCCTGCGCACCGGCGGCCGCGGCGGCCGCACCGAGCGGGAGCGGATCCTGACGGGCCTGTTCGCGTCGGTGCTGGGCCTGCCCGAGGTGGGCGCCGACGACGACTTCTTCGAGCTGGGAGGCCATTCCCTGCTGGCGATGCGGCTGGTGGCGCAGGTCCGCGGGGCGTTCGGTGCGGAGCTGGGCATCCGTGAGGTGTTCACCGCCCGTACTCCGGCCGCGCTCGCCGCTCTGATCGACGGCGCGGACCGGGCCCGTCCCGCACTGCGGCCGCAGGAGCGCCCGGCGCGGCTGCCGCTCTCCCCGGCGCAGCGCCGGCTGTGGTTCCTGGACCGGCTGGAGGGTTCCGACCCGGCCTACCACAGCGTGATCGCGGTCCGGCTGGACGGACCGCTCGACGTGGCCGCGCTGCGTGGCGCCCTGGCCGATCTGGCCGAACGCCACGAGATCCTGCGTACGGTCCACCCGGCGGCCGACGGCGAGCCCCGGCAGGTCGTCCTGCCCCCGGCCCCGCCGGTCCTGGAACTCCTCGACGCGGCCGGCGCGGACATCGGCGAGATCGCCGCACGCCCCTTCGACCTGGCCACCGACAGGCCCCTGCGGGCCGCGCTGCTGACGGCCGGGCCCGAGGAGCACACGCTGGTGCTGGCCCTGCACCACATCGCCACCGACGGCGAGTCCTGGGGGCCGCTGCTGGGCGACCTCTCGTACGCCTACGCCGCCCGCACGGGCGGCGGCACCGGGCCGCGCCCGCCGCTGGCCGTGCAGTACGCCGACTACACGCTCTGGCAGCGCGCCCTGCTGGACCGCGCGGCCGAGGAGCAGCTGTCGTACTGGCGCACCGCGCTGGCCGGGCTGCCGGAGGAGCCGGTGCTGCCCACCGACCGGCCCCGGCCGGAGGTGGCCGATCCGGCGGGCGGGGCCGTCGCCTTCGGCCTGGACGCGGCCCTGACCGCGCAGGTGGAGGGGCTGGCCCGGGCGCACGGCTGCACCGTCTTCATGGTGCTCCAGGCCGCGCTGGCGGTGGTGCTGTCCCGGCTCGGCGCGGGCACCGACGTGCCCCTCGGCACGGTCGTCGCGGGCCGCTCCGACGAAGCCCTGGACGATCTGGTGGGCTTCTTCGTCAACACCCTGGTCCTGCGCACCGACCTGTCCGGGGACCCGACGTTCGCGGAACTGCTGGAGCGGGTGCGGGAGAGCGATCTGGCGGCCTTCGCCCGTCAGGACGTGCCCTTCGAGCAGGTCGTCGAGGCGGTCAATCCGCGGCGCTCGCTCTCCCACCACCCGCTGTTCCAGGTGGCGCTGACGATGCGCCGGGCGGCCGCCGCCGGCCTGGAGCTGCCGGGGCTGACGGCGGTGGCCGAGGAGGTGGACGTACCGCGGGCCGAGTTCGAGCTGGCGGTGCAGTTCACGGAGGCGGCCGGGGCGGGCGAGGGGCTGAGCGCGGTGGCCAAGTACCGTACGGAGCTCTTCGACGAGGCCACCGTGCGCGCCCTCGTGGAGCGGCTGCGCGGGGTCCTGGCGGCGGTGGTACGCGCGCCGCGCGGCCGGGTCTCGGCCCTGGAGGTGCTGCTGCCGCGGGAGCGGCAGGAGCTGCTGGCCGACCGGCAGCCGCCGGCGCCGCCTCGGGCGGGTACGGCGGTGCACCTGGAGTTCGCCCGGCGGGCCGCACTGCACCCGGCCACCGTGGCCCTGGTCTCCGGCCCCGACGCCATCACCTACGGGGAGTTGGACCGGCGCGCCGACCGGTTGGCGCGGCGGCTGGCCGGCCTCGGTGTCTGCGCCGAGACCCCGGTGGGGGTGCTGATGGGGCGCTCCCCCGAGGTGGTCGTGGCGATGCTGGCCGTCCTCAAGGCGGGCGGTGCGTACCTGCCTCTGCACAGCGGCCAGCCCGTCGCGCGCACCCGGCGGATCCTGGACGCCGCGGGCTGCTCCGTGCTGCTGGTCGACGAGGCGCACGCCGGGCTCGCCCCCGAGGGCGTGCGGACGGTCCTGGCCGGTGCGTCGGAGGCCCCCGGCGCTCTCGCGGACGGCGCGGGGTTCACCCCCGCGCCGTGCCCGCCCGGGCAGCTCGCCTACCTGATGCACACCTCGGGGTCGACCGGCGAGCCCAAGGGGGTCGCCGTCACCCACCGGGACGTCCTGGACCTCGTGGCCGACCGCGGCTGGCACACCCGGGGCGCCGAACGCGTCCTGTTCCACGCCCCGCACGCCTTCGACATCGCCGACTACGAGCTGTGGGTGGCGCTGCTGTCGGGCTGGCAGGTCGTCGTCGCCCCCGAGGGCGAGCCGACGGTCGCCGGGCTGGGCGGCCTGATCCGCGGGGCGCGCATCACCGCCGTGCACCTGACGGCCGGTCTGTTCCGCGTGGTCGCCGAGGAGGACCCCGGCCTGCTGGCCGGTGTCCGCGAGGTGCTGACCGGCGGCGACGTCGTCAGCCCCGCCGCGGTCCGCGCCGTGCTGGCCGCCTGCCCGAACACCGTGGTCCGCCACCTGTACGGGCCCACCGAGGCAACCCTGTGCGCGACCAGCCACCTGATCACCGGCGCCGCGGACGTCGACGGCCCGGTGCCGATCGGCCGCCCCCTGGACGGCACCCGGGCGTACGTGCTGGACGAGCGGCTGCGGCTGGTGCCGCCGGGCACCCCGGGCGAGCTGTACCTCGCCGGTGCCGGAGTGGCGCGCGGCTACCACCGGCGTCCCGCTGCCACCGCGGAGCGGTTCGTCGCCGACCCGTTCGGTGCTCCGGGGACGCGCATGTACCGCACCGGCGACCTCGCCCGGTGGCGGGCCGACGGGCTGCTGGAGTTCCTCGGCCGGGCCGACGAGCAGGTGAAGGTCCGCGGCTTCCGCGTGGAGCCCGGCGAGGTCGAGGCCGCGCTGGCCGCCTGCCCGGGCGTCCGCCAGGCCGTGGTCGCCGTACGGGCCGCCGCGGACGGTGAGAAGCGCTTGGCCGGGTACGTGGTCGGGGAGGTCTCCGGGCCCTCGGTGCGGCGTCGGCTGGAGCGGCTGCTGCCGGACTACATGCTGCCTTCGTACGTCCTGGTCCTGGAAGCGCTGCCGCTGACCCCCAACGGCAAGGTGGACTACCGGGCGCTGCCCGAGCCCGCGCTGCCCGCTTCCGGCGGACGTGCCCCGCGCACCCCGCGGGAGGAGATCCTGGCGGGGCTCTTCGCCGAGGTGCTCGGCCACGACACGGTAGCCGCCGACGCGGGCTTCTTCGACCTGGGCGGCCACTCGCTGCTGGCGACCCGGCTGGTCAGCCGGATCCGTACGGCCCTCGGCGTCGAGCTGCCGCTGCGCGACGTCTTCCGCGCGCAGACCGTGGCCGCGCTCGCGGAGCTGGCCGGGAGCGCCGACCGGGCGCGGCCGCCGCTGCGCCGTGCGGAGCCCGGGCAGGGCGCGCCGCTGTCCTCGGCGCAGCACCGGCTGTGGTTCGCGCACCAGGCGGAGGGCCCGTCCGGCCACCACAACGTGCCCTTCGCCTACCGGCTGAGGGGTCCGCTGGACGCGCCGGCGCTGCGTGCGGCGCTCGGGGACGTCGTGGCCCGGCACGAGGTGCTGCGGACCGTCTTCGACGAGTGCGGGGGCGAGCCGGTGATCCGGCTGCTGGAGGGTGCGTCGGCCGAGGTGCCGCTGGAGGTCCTCGCCGTCTCGGAGCCCGGTGCCGTCGCGGCCGCGGTGCGGGAGGTGACGGGCCACTGCTTCGACATCTCGTCCGAACTGCCCCTGCGGGCACGCCTGCTGGAGCTGGGGCGGGAGGAGTGGGTGCTGGTGCTGGTGGTGCACCACATCGCCACCGACGGCTGGTCGTGGGGCCCGCTCCTGACCGATCTGGCGACCGCCTACGCCGCCCGCCTGGCGGGCGCGGAGCCGGCCTTCGAGCCGCTGCCCGTGCAGTACCGGGACCACACCCTCTGGCAGCGGTCCGTGCTCGGCGCGGAGGACGCCCCGGACGCACTGATCACCCGTCAGCTCGACTTCTGGGCCGCGGAACTGACCGGCGCCCCGGCCGAGCTGGTCCTGCCCTACGACCGGCCCCGCCCGGAGGTGGCGAGTCTCGCGGGCGGCTCCGTCCCTGTCCAGCTGGACGCGGAGCTGCACGGACGGCTGCTGGAACTGGCCCGGCAGCACGGCTGCACCCTCTTCATGGTCCTCCAGGCCGGCCTGGCCGTGCTCCTCTCCCGCCTCGGGGCCGGCACCGACATACCCATCGGGACCGTCGTCGCGGGCCGCACGGACGAGGCCCTCGACGACCTCGTCGGCTTCTTCGTCAACACCCTCGTCCTGCGCACCGACACCTCCGGCGACCCGGCCTTCACCGAGCTCCTGGAGCGGGTCCGGGAGAGCGACCTCGCCGCCTACGCCCACCAGGACGTGCCCTTCGAGCGGGTCGTGCTGGCGGTGAACCCGGAGCGGTCCCTCGCCCGCCACCCCCTCTTCCAGGTGCTGCTCCAGGTCCAGAACGAGCCGCCCGCCCTGCCCCGTCTGACGGGCCTCACGGCCCGGCCCCACCCCGTCGAGTGGGCGGTGTCCAAGTTCGACCTCGGCGTGGACCTCGGGGAGCAGCGCGCCGACGACGGCACCCCGCTGGGGCTCACCGGGGAACTCACCTACGCCGCCGAACTGTTCGACCGTACGAGCGCCGAGCGGCTGGCGGCGGACCTGGCCCTGGTGCTGCGCGCTCTCGCGGCCGCCCCGGGGGCGGCGATCGGCTCGGTCGACGGCCCGGCCCCGCGCACGGCCGCCGCCTCCGTCGCCGCCCCGGAGCCGGGCGCGGAGCCGGGCGGCAGCACCGAGGACCGCGTACGCGCCCTGTACGCCGAGGTACTCGACCGGGACGAGGTCGGCCCGGACGACAACTTCTTCGCCCTGGGCGGCCACTCCCTGCTCGTCACCCGGCTGATCAGCCGGATCCGGGCCGAACTCGGCCGGGAGCTGAAAATCCGCCAGCTCTTCCAGCACCCGACCCCGGCCCGTACGGCCGCCCTGCTCACCGACGCGCCGAAGGCCCGTCCCGCGCTCCGCCCCGTCGCCGGTGCCTGAGCCGTCCCCCCGCCCCCGCACCACCCCGCACGCCCCCGGAGGTCCTGTGTTTCCCGTTTCGTTCGCCCAGCGGCGGCTGTGGTTCCTCAACCAGCTCGGCGAGACCGGCGCCGCGTACAACTGCCCGCTCACCACCCGGCTGCGTGGTCCGCTGGACCCGCGGGCGCTGGCCGCGGCCCTCGCCGATCTGACCGGGCGGCACGAGGTGCTGCGGACGGTCTTCCCCGAGGTGGACGGCGAGCCCGTGCAGCAGATCACCGACGGGGCGCCGGAGCTGCCCGTCGTCCGCCCCGGCGAGGCGGGACTCGCCGACGCACTGGCCGCCGAGGCCGGGCACGTCTTCGACCTCACCGCCGAACTCCCGCTGCGGGCACGCCTCTTCGCCCTGGGCGACGAGGAGTGGGTGCTGGCGCTGGTGATCCACCACATCGCCACCGACGGATGGTCCTGGGGGCCGCTCCTGGCCGACCTGGCCACCGCCTACGCCGCCCGGTGCGCGGGCGGGGCGCCCGCCTTCGAGCCGCTGCCGGTGCAGTACCGGGACTACACGCTGTGGCAGCGGGAGCTGCTGGGTGCGGAGGACGACCCGGAGAGCCTGCTCGCCGGTCAACTCGCCTTCTGGACGCGGGAACTGTCCGGGTCCCCGACCGAACTGGCCCTGCCCGCCGACCGGCCGCGCCCCGCGGTGGCGAGCTTCGCGGGCGGCTCCGT
Organism: Streptomyces sp. A0592; assembly: GCF_004795115.1. NCBI lineage: Bacteria > Bacillati > Actinomycetota > Actinomycetes > Kitasatosporales > Streptomycetaceae > Streptomyces > Streptomyces sp. A0592. Next base: position 217,297 of record NZ_SSBM01000011.1, on the reverse strand, counting down.
CCCTGTCCAGCTGGACGCGGAGCTGCACGGACGGCTGCTGGAACTGGCCCGGCAGCACGGCTGCACCCTCTTCATGATCCTCCAGGCCGGCCTGGCCGTGCTCCTCTCCCGCCTCGGGGCCGGCACCGACATACCCATCGGGACCGTCGTCGCGGGCCGCACGGACGAGGCCCTCGACAATCTCGTCGGCTTCTTCGTCAACACCCTCGTCCTGCGCACCGACCTCTCCGGCGACCCGGCCTTCACCGAGCTCCTGGAGCGGGTCCGGGAGAGCGACCTCGCCGCCTTCGAGCACCAGGACGTGCCCTTCGAGCAGGTCGTCGAGGCGGTCAACCCCGAGCGGTCCCTCGCCCGCCACCCCCTCTTCCAGGTGATGATGACCCTGGACAGCGGCGAGGGCCCCGCCTTCGCCCTGCCCGGCCTGGAGTGCGCGGAGCAGTCCGCCGCCTGGGACGTCGCCAAGTTCGACCTGACCGTGGACTTCCAGGAGCGGTGGGACTCGGGCGGCGCCCCGGCCGGGATCGGCGGAGCCCTGGAGTACGCGACGGACCTGTTCGACCGGGCCACCGCCGAGGACCTCGCGGCCGCCCTCGCCCGGGTGCTGGAGCGCCTCGCCGCCGACCCCGCCGCCCCGGTCGGGCAGGCCGACCCGCTCTCTGCCGAGCAGCGTGCGCTGGTCCTGTCCGGGTGGAACGACACGGCCGCGCCGGTGCCCGCGGGGACCCTGCCCGAACTGTTCGAGGAGCGGGCCGCCCACACCCCCGGCGCGACCGCCCTGGTCTTCCGGGACACCGCGCTGACCTTCGCCGAGCTCGACGCCCGCGCCGACGCGCTGGCGCACCGGCTCGCCGGGCACGGGGTCGGCCCGGAGCACCTGGTGGCCCTGGCGCTGCCCCGGTCCGCCGAATCCGTCGTGGCGCTGCTCGCGGTGCTCAAGGCGGGCGCCGCCTTCGTCCCCGTCGACACCGACTACCCGGCCGAGCGGATCGCCCGGCTGCTGGGCACCGCGAGCACCGTCGTCACCGACGCCGCGACCGCCCCTGGGCTCCCGGACACCGGCGCCGTCCGCGTCCTCGTCGACGCGCCGGGCCCGGTCCCGGCGGGCGGCGCCGGTCCCGTCCCGGGCCGCCGGATCCTGCCCGGCCATGCCGCGTACGTCATCCACACCTCGGGGTCGACCGGCGATCCCAAGGGCGTCGTCATCGACCACGCGGGGCTGCGCAACCTCTACGCCTTCCACCGGGCCGGGGTCATCGCCCGCGCGGAGCAGCTGCACGGCGGGCGCCGGATGCGCATGGCGCTGACGGCCGCGCTGTCCTTCGACACCTCGTGGGAGGGGCTGCTGTGGATGGTGGCCGGCCACGAGCTCCACCTCGTCGACGACGACACCCGCCGCGACGCGGCCGCGCTGGTCCGGCACATCGCCCGCGCCGGCATCGACGCCCTGGACGTCACCCCGACCTACGCCGAACAGCTCGTCGAGGAGGGCCTGCTGGACGATCCCGCGCACCGGCCCAAGGTGCTGCTGCTGGGCGGCGAGGCGGCGGGCGCGGCCCTGTGGACGCGGGTCCGGGCCGCAGACGGGATGCTCTGCCACAACCTGTACGGGCCCACCGAGTGCAGCGTCGACACCCTGTGGTGGGACGCCGCCCTCAGCGAGGAGCCGCTCGTGGGCCGCCCGCTGGCCAACACCCGGGCGTACGTTCTGGACGCCGGGCTGCGGCCCGTCGCCCCGGGCGTCCCGGGCGAGCTGTACCTGGCCGGACCGAGCCTGGCCCGCGGCTACCTGGACCGGCCCTCGCTCACCGCGGGCCGCTTCGTGGCCTGCCCGTTCGAGGACGGGGCCCGTATGTACCGCACGGGCGACCTCGTCCGCTGGGACCGCGAGGGCCGCATCGACTACCTCGGCCGCGCCGACGACCAGGTCAAGATCCGCGGCTTCCGCATCGAACCCGGCGAGATCGAGGCGTCCTTGCGGGCCTGCCCGGAGGTGGCGCAGGCCGCGGTGCTCGCCCGGGACGGCGGGCCCGCCGGGAAGCGCCTCGTGGCGTACGTGGTGGCGGCCGCGGGCCGCAGCCCCGAACCGGGCGCACTGCGCGGATGGCTCGCCGCACGACTGCCGGACCACATGGTGCCCTCGGCCTTCGTGGTCCTGGATGTCTTCCCGATGAACCGGAACGGCAAGCTGGACCGGGCGGCGCTGCCCGCGCCGGACTTCGGCGCGCTGCTCTCCTCCCGCGCCCCGCGCGGGCCCCGCGAGGAGCTCCTGGCGGAGCTGTTCGCGCAGGTGCTGGGGCTGCCGTCGGTGGGCGCCGAGGACAGCTTCTTCGAGCTGGGCGGCCATTCACTGCTGGCGACCCGGCTGCTCTCGCGGATCCGGGCCGTCCTGGGCGGCGACCTGGGCATCCGCCAGCTGTTCCGGCACCCGACGGTGGCCGGGCTGGCCGCCTGCCTGGCGCAGGACTCCGCGGCCGGGGCGGCCCCCCGTCCGGCCCTGACCGCGGCGGCGGAGCGGCCCGAGGCCCCGCCGCTGTCGGCAGCCCAGCGCCGGCTGTGGTTCCTGAGCCGGGCGGGCCAGTCCGCGGGCTACCACTGCCCGTTCGCGCTGCGGCTGCGCGGCCCGCTGGACACCTCGGCGCTGGCCGCGGCCCTGGGCGACGTCACCGACCGCCACGAGGCCCTGCGCACGGTGTTCCCGGAGGCGGCGGGCGAGCCGTACCAGCGGGTGCTGCCGGCCGGCGGCGGCGCGCCCCTGGACCTGCTGGAGTGCGGTCCGGAGGGAACCGCCGCGGCCCTCGACGCGCTGCTGGCCGTCCCGTTCGACCTGGCCGCGCGGCCCCCCGTACGGGCGGCGCTGCTCGCGGCCGGGCCCCAGGAGTGGGTGCTGGCCCTCGTGGTGCACCACATCGCGCTCGACGGGTGGTCCTGGGGGCCGCTGTTCCGAGACCTGTCCGAGGCCTACGCCTCCCGGTGCGCGGGCGCCGCGCCCGTTTTCGAACCGCTGCCGGTGCAGTACGCCGACTACACGCTGTGGCAGCGGGAGCTGCTCGGCGCGGAGGACGACCCCGCGAGCCCGCTCTCCCGCCAACTCGCCTTCTGGGCCGACGCACTGGCCGGGGCGCCCGCCGAACTGGCCCTGCCCTACGACCGGCCGCGCCCGGCGGTGGCGGACTTCGCGGGCGGCTCCGTCCCCGTCGGCCTGGACGCCGAGCTGCACGGACGGCTGCTGGAACTGGCCCGGCAGTACGGCTGCACCCTCTTCATGGTGGTGCAGGCGGCGCTGGCCGTGACGCTGTCCCGGCTCGGCGCGGGGACCGACGTACCGATCGGGACGCCCGTCGCGGGCCGTACGGACGAGGCCCTGGACGACCTGGTCGGCTTCTTCGTCAACACCCTCGTCCTGCGCACCGACGTGTCGGGCGATCCGACCTTCGCCGAACTCCTGGGCCGGGTCCGGGAGAGCGACCTCGCCGCGTACGAACACCAGGACGTGCCCTTCGAGCGGGTCGTTGAGGCGGTCAACCCCGAGCGGTCCCTCGCCCGCCACCCCCTCTTCCAGGTGCTGCTCCAAGTGCAGGACGGCGCGGACGGGACGCTCGCGCTGCCCGGCCTCGACGTCCGCCCCGAGCCGTTCCGCTTCGACGTCGCCCAGTTCGACCTGACGCTGGACGTCCAGGAGCTCCGGGACGCCGAGGGCCGCCCCGCCGGGATCTCGGGCTTCCTGGAGTACGCGGCCGAGCTGTTCGACCACGCCACCGCCGAAGACCTCGCCGCCGCCCTGGTACGGATGGTGCGGCTGCTGGCGGCGGCGCCGGAGCTGCCGGTCGGGGCCGCCGACCCGCTGACCCCCGCGGCCCGCCGACGGGTGCTGAAGGAGTGGAACGACACCGCGCTGCCGGTGCCCGACGCCACCGTGCCCGAGCTGTTCGCGGCGCAGGCCGCCCGCACCCCGGACGCGACCGCGCTGGTGCACGGCGCGGAGCGGATCGGCTTCGCCGAGCTCGACGCCTGGTCCGACCGGCTCGCCCGGTGTCTCGTCCGGGACGGGGCGGGCCCGGAGCGGGTGGTGGCCATCGCCCTGCCGCGCTCCCCGGCGGCGGTGGCCGCGATCCTGGCCGTCCTCAAGTCCGGTGCGGCGTTCGTCCTGGTGGACACCGGCCACCCGGCCGAACGGATCGCCCGCATGCTGGCCGACTCCGCCCCGGCGCTGGTGGTCACGGACTCCGCGACCGCACCGCTGCTGCCGCTCGCGGAGCCGGCACGGGTCCCGCTCGTCCTCACCGACGAGGTGGACGACGAGAACGAGGCCGTCGCCGCCGGGCCCGGTACCGGGCCGCTGCGGCGGCCCCGGCCGGGCGACGCCGCGTACGTCGTGTACACCTCGGGGTCCACGGGCCGCCCCAAGGGCGTCGTCGTCGACCACGCCGCGCTGTGCAACCTGTACGCCTTCCACCGCGCCCACACCATGGCCGAGGCGGAACGCACCTGTGCCGGACGGCAGTTGCGGGTGGCGCTGGTGGCGTCGCTGTCCTTCGACGCCTCCTGGGACGCCCTGATGTGGATGCTGGCCGGGCACGAACTCCACCTGATCGGCGACGCCGTGCGCCGCGACTGCGCCGCCCTCGTCCGGCACGTCGCCGACGCCGCCCTCGACGTCGTCGACACCACGCCGACGCACGCCGAGCAGCTGATCGAGGAGGGCCTGCTCGACGCCCCGCCGCGGCTGCTGCTGATCGGCGGGGAGGCCGCGGGCGAGGGCCTGTGGAGCCGGCTGCGCGCCACGGAGGGGATGCTCGCCTACAACCTGTACGGACCCACCGAGTGCACGGTCGACGCCCTGTGGTGGGACACCGCACGCAGCGAGCGCCCGCTCATCGGCTCTCCCGTCGCCAACACCCGCGCCTACGTGCTCGATGCGGCGCTGCGCCCGGTGGCGCCGGGCGTGCCCGGCGAGCTGTACCTGGCGGGTGCCGGACTGGCGCGGGGCTACCTGGACCGGCCCTCGCTCACCGCGGGCCGCTTCGTGGCCTGCCCGTTCGAGGACGGGGCCCGCATGTACCGCACGGGCGACCTCGTCCGCCGGGACCGCGAGGGCCGCATCGACTACCTCGGCCGCGCCGACGACCAGGTCAAGATCCGCGGCTTCCGCATCGAACCCGGCGAGATCGAGGCCGCGCTCGCGGCGGCGCCCGGGGTGGACCGGGCCGCGGTGACCGTACGGGAGGACGGCCCCGGCGGTGCGAAGCGGCTGGTCGGGTACGTGGTCCCGGCCCCCGGCGGCGACGGCGGCACGGGCTCCGCGGTGGACGCGGCGGACCTGCGCGCCCATCTGGCGGGGACGCTCCCGGCGCACATGGTGCCGTCGGCGTTCGTCGTGCTCGACGCCTTCCCGCGGACCCCGAACGACAAGCTCGACCGGGCCGCGCTGCCCGCGCCGGAGCCCGGCGCGGGCGGGGACTGCCGGGTGCGCCGGGCGCCGCGCGGCCGGCGGGAGGAGGTCCTGGCGGGCCTGTTCGCCGACGTGCTGGGGCTGCCCGCCGACGCCGTCGGCCCGGACGACGGCTTCTTCGACCTGGGCGGCCACTCCCTGCTGGCGGCCCGGCTGATGGCCCGGGTGCGCGAGGCCCTGGACACGGAGCTCGGGGTCCAGGACCTGTTCGCCGCGCCCACGGTCGCCGGGCTCGCCGCCCGCTCCGGCGGCGCGGTTCTCGGCGGGGACGCGAACCCTCACGGGGATGCGGAGCAGCGCACGGATGCGGACCACCGTCCGGATGCGGACCCGCTGGCGCCGATGGTCACGCTGCGCACGGGGGCGCCGGGCGCGCCCGCCCTGTTCTGCGTCCACCCGGGCGCGGGCACCGGCTGGGTGTACCGGGGGCTGCTGGAGCACCTGGACCCGCGGCAGTCCGTGCACGCCCTGCAGTCGCGGGCTCTGCGCGATCCGGGGGCCCGGCCCGGGAGCGTGGCGGAGATGGCCGCGCAGTACGCGGCGCTGATCCGCGCAGTCCAGCCGCACGGCCCGTACCACCTGCTGGGCTGGTCCTTCGGGGCGGTGGTCGCGCACGAGGTGGCCGTGACGCTCCAGCGGGACGGCGAGGAGGTGGCCGGACTCACCCTGCTGGACGGGTATCCGGCGGCCACCGGCGAGACGGCGGCCCCGGCCGCGGACCCGCTGCGCGACCTGCTGGAATCGCTCGGCTACCCGCCCCTGGAGGAGTGCGGCGCGGCCGGAGGGGGTCCGCTGACCCTCGCCGAGCTGGTGGCGGCCGCCGAGGAGGGCCCGCTGTCCGTCTTCGACGGAGAGACCGTCGCCGCCCTGGGCGAGGCCTACGTCCACCACGACCGGCTGGCCGCCGCCCACCGTCCCGGGGTGTTCCGGGGTGGGGTGACGCTGGCCGCCGCCGCCCACGAGCCGGACGCGCCCGGGCCGCGGGTGTGGGAGCCGTACGCCACCGGCCCGGTCGCCCACCACGAAGTACCCTGTGCGCACGGCGAGATGATGGCTCCCAAGCCGGCCGCCGAGATCGCCGCGCTGCTGGGCCGGGGCACGGTGGGCCGGTGAGCGCCGGTCGCGGCGCGCTGCGCCGCCGGGACTTCCGGCTGCTGTGGGCGGGCGAGTCCGTGAGCCAGTTCGGGAGCGCGGCCACCCGGGTGCTGCTGCCGCTGATCGCGGTGGACACGCTGGACGCGGGGCCCTTGACCATGGGGGTGCTGGGCGCCGTGGCCTGGGTGCCGTGGCTGCTGTTCGGGCTGCCCGTGGGGGCGTGGACCGACCGGATGCGCCGCCGGCCGGTGATGATCGTGTGCAACGCGGTGTCGGCGCTGCTGCTGCTGTCGCTGACCGCGACGGTCTGGCTGAACGTCCTGACGACCTCTCAGCTGATGCTGGTGGCGGTCCTGTCGGGCACCGCCGACGTCTTCTTCCGGGCCGCCTACAGCGCGTACCTGCCGACCGTGCTGCCGCACGAGGAGCTCGCCGACGGCAACGCCCGGCTCCAGACCAGCGAATCCGTCGCGGAGGTCGTCGCACCGGGGGCGGGCGGGGCGCTGGCCCAGGCCGGGGGCGCGGCCGCCGGTTTCCTCGCCGACGGGCTGAGCTTCCTGGTCTCGGCGGCGCTGCTGCTGCGGATCCGGACCCCGGAGGGCCCGCCGGGCGGCGAGGAACGCGCCATCTCTCAAAGGTCGTTGGTCAAGGAGATCCGCGCGGGCGTGGCCTTCCTCGTTCGGGACCCGTTCCTGCGGACGATCCTGCTGTGCGACGCTGCGATGAACCTCTTCCTGGCCGGGGCGCAGTCCCTGTCGATCCTGTTCCTGAGCCGGACGGTGGGCGCGCCGGGCGCGCTGATCGGTGTCCTGATCGCCCTGGCCGGGCTGGGCGGGGTCCTCGGCGCGGTGGTCTCGCCGCGCCTGACCCGCCGGTTCGGTACGGCCCGGGCGGTCCTGCTGTGCGCCTTCTGCGGGGGTCCGTTCGGGCTGCTGATCCCGCTCACCACGGACGGGGTGGGGCTGCTGGCCTTCCTGGTCGGGGAGTTCTTCCTGATGACCGGGGTGGTCGCCGGGAACGTCATCATCGTCAGCTTCCGGCAGGCGTACTGCCCGCCGGACATGCTGGGCCGGGTCGGCTCCACCATCCGCTTCGTGATGTACGGGACGATCCCCGTCGGCAGCCTCCTCGGCGGCGCCCTCGGCACCCTCCTCGGCGAACGCGACGCCCTGTGGCTCCTCTACGGCGGCAACGCGCTGTGCGCGCTGCTCCTCCTGACGGGCCCGCTCCGCGCCGCCCAGGACCTCCCGAAGGCACCGGAACCGACCAGGGAGGAGCACGAAGCCACCCCGTGAGCGACCCGGACCCTCCCCCACGCGCCACATCCGAGCAGTGACGCCGGTGCGGCACCCGGCCACGGGGCCGCCCACTCGGGCAGGCCGGGACATCCGTCCGTCAGACGGGGGCCATGAGCGCGAGCAGTGCCCGGATCCCGGCCACCCGGGGGTGGCAGGGATGGAGGTGGCGTTCGCAAGCGGTCAGCGCCCGCCGGGCCTCTTCCCCCGCCTCGTCATGGCGGCCCAGGGCGTGCAGGGCCACGGCGGTGGCCAGTTCCTGCGCGCCGGCGTAGGCGGGGAACAGTCGGGAGAGCGCCGGTGGGGCTCGGCCAGGCCCCCTCGTGAGGCCCTGGTCCGACAGGCAACTCGGCGAGCACCGCCGCCCCGCGCCCGTGATCGACCGCCGCCAGCGCCGCTTAGTACCTGCCCTCCCAGCCGGTCCGAGGCCACCTGTCGTGCCGCCCCACACCCGACTCCGCACCCTCATGAACAGAGAGATTACGGTCCCGCTCGAACCAGCCTGCGGGCGCGGTCAGTCGAAAATGCCGGCGCACGGACGAGCGGGGCCGTCCATGAGGACGTAGGCGTCCAAGAACGGAGCCGAGGCTCACGGGGTGGCCGTGATGTACGCGTGGACGGAAGCGGGGAGCTCGCTGCCTGTCACGGTGGTCCACGTACGGGACAGGGCGTCGAGACCGAGTGCGGCGGCGAGGCGGCGCAGGTGTTCCGCTCCCGGTCCCGCGCCGGGGTTGGGGAAATCGTCGAACTGCGTCACGCACCGCACCACGTGTTCCAAGGCCGCCGGGAGGTCGTCCTCCTTCTCGGCCAGCGCCCCGAGCGCACCGTGGCTCGTGGCTGTGCCAGGCCTGTTGTCGGTCTCCTGGAAGTCGGCGAGGGCCTTTCGATACCAGGACTCGGCCTCCCGGTACCGGTGGCGCGCCTCGGCTAGTCGTCCCAGGGCGTGGTGTGTCGTACCGAGTGAGGAACGGTTGGCGGTGGCGCTGAAGGCAGGAATGCTGCGGCGGAACCACCCTTCGGCCTCGTCCCAGCGCTCCCGCTGCTGGGCCAGTTCACCGAGAATGTAATCGATGCCGGCGGCTCCCTCACGGTCGCCCAGTTCCTCCCGTATGACGAGGGCATCGCGGTACAGCCGCTCGGCGGTGTCAAGGTCGCCCCGATAGTGGGCGGACTCTCCGAGCGCGAGCATCGCGGCCGCCTGGCCGGGCCGGTCCTGCAGGGCCCGACGTATCGCCAGCGCTGCGTGGTAATGCTCTTCGGCCACGTCCCAGCGCCGGCGCATCCACGCCACCCATCCGAGTTTCTGACGCGCAGTTGCAGTGCCGCCCTGGTCCTCGGCGGCTTCGCTCTGGGCCCGGGCGTGGTCGTACCAGCGGTCGGCGTCGTCCCAGTGCCCTTCGGCTACCGCGATGTCTCCGAAGGAGAGATGGATGGCTGCAACGCTCTGCTGGTGTCCGAGACCGTGAGCGGTGGTGAGCGCCCGGTCCAGCCACTTCCTGGCCTCGTCGGTGCGTCCCGCCTGGATGTGGATCCTGCCGAGTTCGTAGGAGATGACGGCCATGAGGCGGCGGCTCTGCTCGTCGTCCGGCTGGTCGAGCAGCAGGGCGTACGCCCGGTGGTAGAGACCCTCGGAAGCGGCAAAGTCCGCCAGTGGCTGGGAGGTCAGCTCGGCGATGACGAAGAGCAGCCAGAGTCCGATGCCCTCCTCAGGGGTCCGGGGCGGGTTGCCCTCGTCGTCCTCCACAGCCAGCCGGACCCGGTCGGCCCAGTGTCGCGTTGCCTCGGTTCGGCCTGTGCGGGTCCATTCGGCGTGCAGCAGCCGACCGAGCTGCTGTGCGGCCGGCCACCACTGTTCGTCGAGGGCGCTGCGGAGCGCGTGGATGAAGTTCGGCGTGTGGAGCACCGCAACCACGTATCCGGTCACCGCGTTGCCCGACTCGATCTGCCTGTAAGCCCAGCTGGCCAGGCTCGCCATGGCATGGACCAAGGAGTGCTGTGCGGCGCGCAGTTCCATGTCGAAGTCGACGCCGTCGACGGCTGCGTCGGCTCGCCACTGGTGGTGGAAGTGTGCGGGCAGTGCGGGGTGCAGCCGGTACATTCCGCCGGCGAGTGGGATGAGCAGCCCGGCGCGGGCGGCTTCGTCCAGGGAGGCCGTCCACTGGTCGTGTGTGATGCGGTGGAAGCGTCCGGAGGCCTCGGCTGTGGACATGAGGGCAAGGACGTCGGTGTCGATGACGGCGTGGCACAGGGCGGTCGCCGCGAGGAGGCTGCGGGTGCGGGCGGTCAGCCGCGCGGTGGAGTAGGTAAGGCTCGCGGCCAGTGAACCGGTGCGGCCCGTGCCGTATCCCGTGGGCAGAGCGGTGGCGCCACGCAGCCCGGCGAGGAGGGTATCGGCGTCGGTGGTGTCCAGGTGGGGCAGGACGATTCGCATGGTCAAGGGGTGGCCGTCGAGCCATGTGAGGAGCTCGGCGAAGCCGGGAGCGGTGCGTCGGGGGAGGGCATCGGGGTAGGGGGCGAGGAGTTCGTCGATGTAGGCAGAACTCTCTTCGGGGGACAGTCCGGTCAGTTCGATCCGGCGGAGCTCGCCGAGGCGGCTTTCCGGGGTGCGGCTTGTCATCAGCACGACGCTGGAGCCGAGGTCGCCGAGGAACTCCGCGATGCCGGAGAGGTCCTTGTCCTCGAGTACCTCGACGTTGTCCCAGAGCAGCAGCAGCCGTTCACGATGCATCAGTTGACGGACCATGGTGCTCCGCCGGGTCTCGTCCGCGGCGGCGAAGGGGGCACCGAGGACGCTCATCCCGATGCCCGATACCACCGCAGATGCCCCGAGGGCGGGCATCCCGGGTTCGAAGGTGTGCCATACGACGTGCTCGGGCGCCCGGACCCCGCCCGTGTCACGCCACCAGCGGCCGAATGCTTTTGCCAGCTCCGTTTTCCCTGTCCCGGCTGAACCGTGCAGCAGGATCGCGGGGCAGGCGGCGGCCGATGCCTCCAGCTCGTGGAACTCGTGATCGCGTCCGACGAACGTTCCGACTGCTGCGAGCGGGTCCCTGCCGGGTGTGCTGGGGGCTGGGATGCCGAAGCGGGGGAAGCGCACCTCGGAGCGTGCATAGTGCACGGGTATGAGCCAGTCCTGCAAGGGGATACGTCCCGTGGGGCCGGGGCGGTCCGGGTGGCGGGCCATTCTGGCGCGTCCGGCAACGACCGCATCGGACACGCTGCCGCCCGCGAAGAGGCGTGCGTAGAAGGCGGTCATGAACTGCGCGGCGGCTACCGCGTACACGGTGTAGGCCATGGCCACGACGGCGACGACGCCGTCGGAGACGAGTCTGGTCGCGATGGCCGTCTCCAGGGCAGAACTCACCGCACCCGACTGGCACGCGTTGAGCACGACGACGGGGACTCTCGCGTCGGCGAGCACCCGCGCCACCTGCGAGGTGCGGACGCGCTCCGCGCCGACACCCGGCTTCTCGAAAAGGAGCACCGCCTCGTCGGCGAGTTCACCGTGGCAGTCCAGGTGAACGACCTGGAAGGGCCGTCCCTCCTCCGCGGCAGCGGCCAGGGCGTCGGCGAGGCCGTCCAGTGTCGGAGGCCTGACGACGACCACCTCGACGGTGCCCCCGTCGACAGCGGCAAGGACAGGCCGGGCGATCGTACGGAAGGCCACATCGCGTGCCCCGGACGGGCGGGAGATCACCATCAGCACCCGCAGCCGTGGCCCGGTCACGCCGAAGCCGGGGATGCTGTCAGCCGTGTCCAGCATCCGGGTGAAGCGCACACCGTCCAGCGCGAGCGGGGTCGGGCGCGAAGGATCGGCCATCAGCTCCCAGGGAAGACCCAGCCACGCCGCGCTGCTGGAACGCAGTTCCAGCAGGGGAGACGGCGAGGCGCGCCACGTCCGGTAGCGGTCGGAGGCAGTGCCGAAGGCGGCGGTGAACAGCGCCCGACCCCATTCGGTCAGCCTGGCCGTGATCCGTCGGCCCCGCTCGGCGTACTCGCCGAACGGGGCACGCGGATAGTCCTCCAGATACCAGCGCAGATCGGCCGGTCCGGTTTCGCCGAGGAGTGCGAAGTCGTCGTCGGCAGGGACGACGACGGCCCGTCCGGGTTCAGGGAAGCTGACCTGTGCCACGCTGCCCCTGGCCGTCCTCCTCCTGGCTGGTGCTCTCGCGCACGACCTGCTCCACGACTGCCTCGATGATCGCGTCCCGTTCCGCGGCGGACACGGTCCCGTTCCCGTCCAGCTCGATCCGGATGCGCCGTGTCAGGACCTCGCGACGCAGTTCGGCCCCGCGCTTGCGCAGGTCCTGGGTGACGACCCAGCCCGAAGTGGCGACGGTGACGATGAGCGAGGCGAGCGCAACGGGGTCGAGGTAGCTGTGCGTGCCACCGTCGGTGGAGTGGAGCCGGGCCAGGACGTCCGTGCGCAGGCCGTCGCCGCCTCCCACGCGTTCCACGGCCGCCAGTGCGGCCCGCTGTACGGCTTCTGCGGGAATCTCAGCCATCCGTCACACGCCCTCCTCACGCCGACTCGACCACCGCACGATATTCGAGCCCGGTGGCCGCCCGTGTGGTGTTTCCGGGATTCCTGGCAGGCCTCCTGCCGTGCGCGCGCAGCCGTCCGCGTGTGGGACGAGGGCCGCCGGCAGCGGTCCGGCCGTCGGGGCAGAGCCCACGGTGCGCTCACCTCGATCCGCTTCCGCCGCCCGGACCCCTGGTGAACGGCGCGTCCCGCGCGACGGCCGCTTCACTGAAGGGCGCAGGACGCCGAAGTGACGGACCTGGTGACACTGGGCAGTTGCGACGAGTGGAACGTGATCCGTTGTGTGTGGCCACCACGTCAAGGCCGGCGCAAGCGGCTCAACGCCACGGCGCGCGCCCACGGCCGAGGTGGGTGGGCCGGTCGTCGTGGCCGCCCCGGGACGGCCGGGGCGGCCAGCGGCCCGTTCAGGGGCAGTTGGACATGGTGTCGCCGGTGTCCCGGGTGTACGAGTCGTGGGCGAGGCCTCAGTCCAGGGTGTCGTTGCCCTCGTCGCCGTTCAGAGTGGTGGGACAGCGCCTTGCTGTGACGTCGTGGCCTGGTGGGCGACCGGCTGAGCTCCGGTTCGTCGCCGGATCCGGCTCATTGCGAGGACGAGGGCGGCGGCAGCGCCGTAGGCGAGGTTGGTCAGTGCCGGCCCGTAGCCGAAGGTCGGGGCGAGGACGTAGACGGCGGCTCCTGCCAGGGGGACCCCGAGCCATTCCCAGCGTCCGTCCAGGGCCACGAGGGCGATGAGGAGCAGGGCGTACCAGGAGTAGCCGGGGGTGAGGAGGAGGAAGGCCCAGCCGGTGACCAGCAGGGCGCCGCTCCAGGGGCGCCGCGGATCACCCCGGCGCATGACGTACAGGGAAACGGCCGCGACGATGACGAGCAGGACGGGGAAGGCCCAGCTGTCGGGCAGGACCATGCGCAGGAGGGAGTAGCGGGACCCGGCCGAGGGGTCGTCGTAGCCCTCCTCCTCGACGTAGCCGCTGAGGTAGCCGAAGACGGAGCCGCGCGAGAGGAGGACGTACGGGAGGTAGACGAGGATGACGAAGGCCGTGGCGGGCAGCACTACCGCGGCCGCGTCGCGGACGCGCCGGACTCCGGACAGCGCACCGGGAAGGACGACGGCGGGCATCAGCTTGGTGGCGATGGCGGCGCCGATCAGCGCACCGCCCACTGCCCGCCGGGGCAGGACCCGGGAGGCGACGAGGCCGAGTCCGGCGACTGCGAGGAGCACGCCCAGTACGTCGATGTGGGCGTTGTTGACCGCTTCCAGGGGGACGGCCGGGCACCAGGCCCAGTACGCGGCCTTGCGGAGGTCGTCGCCGCGCCGTCGCAGGACCAGGAGGGTCAGGCCCGTGACGCCGAGCGAGGTCAGGGCGGCGCCGATCTGCAGTGGCTTGTGCCGGGAGCCGGCGGGCGAGAGGCGGTCGACGGCCAGGAAGTAGGCCTCGGCGACGGGTGGGTAGATGGTGTGGACGGCGGGCCTGTTGATGCGGGTGCAGCGGGACGTGCCGTCGGCGTGGGGAATCGGGGCGAGGTCGGGGCCCTGGCAGGCGACGCCGGCGGGGAACAGCCAGGGGTCGCGAAGCCGGGCGAGCGCCGGGGCCTGCGGGGTGTGGTCGTACGGGGAGATGCCGGCGGACTGGACGCGGCCGTCCCAGGCGTAGCGGTACGAGTCGGTGCTGGTCCGGGGCGGCCCGAAGAGCCCCGCCACCGTGGCGGCGAGGGCCCCCGCCCCGATCAGCCAGGCGACACGACGGGCCGGGACCCGGCGCAGCGCCGCGAGGGCGACGGCGAAGAGCGCCCAGCAGGCCGTGTACCGCCAGAACAGGCCGACGGGGTCACTGAAGTAGCCCCCGTGTCGGACGGTGAGTACGAGGGCTGCCGCGAGGGCGGCGAGGGTGAGGGCGGTGGTGGTGGTCGCGGTACGGGCGGGAACGGCTTTCACCTGGGGAAGCGTGGCAGGAACCGGCCCTCGGGCGATGGGTGGCGGCGCGGGCGTCCGTGTTTCGTAAGGTGTTCCGGCGCTCTGCTCGGGCCTCGGCGGGGGTGTGATGGAGGCATGCGTTTCACCCTGCCTCCGGGGCCGCCCGTGACGTTCAAGGCGCGCCTGCACGATGCCCGTACGGCGACTTCGATCGGCCGCTGGCTCGGCCTCGCCATGGCTGTCTGCTTCGCGACCGGTGTGTTGAGCCACTGCCTCCAGCACCCGCCGGGGTGGCTGGCCGACCGGCTGCCGAGCCGCCCGTACTGGGGCTATCGGCTCACCCAGGGACTCCACGTGGCCTCCGGGATCGCGGCGGTCCCGTTGCTGCCGGCGAAGCTGTGGGCGGTCTGTCCACGGCTGTTCGCGTGGCCGCCGGTGCGGTCCGTGCGGCACGCCCTGGAGCGGATCTCGGTGGCCGTCCTCGTCGCCGCCGCGCTGTTCGAACTGTTCACCGGTCTGCTGAACACCTTCCAGTGGTACCCGTGGCCCTTCAGCTTCGTCCCCGTGCACTACGCGGTCGCCTGGCTCCTGCTCGGCTCGCTGCTCCTGCACCTCGCCGTGCAGTGGCCGCGGATCCGGGACCACTTCACCCGCCGATCCGCCGGGACCCTGGCCCTGCCCGCGGCCGACGGGCCGGACCGGCGTGAGCTCCTCCTCGGCGTCGGCGCCGCGGTCGGTGCGGTGACGCTGACCACCGTCGGACAGTCCGTCAGCGTGCTGGGCTCCCTGGAACTGTTCGGTCCGCGCAGCCCCGACCACGGGCTCCAAGGGCTTCCCGTGAACCGGACGGCCGCCGCCGCGCGCGTCACCGGGGCCTCGCTGGCCGACTGGCGGCTGACCGTGGCCGGGCCGCAGCCGTTCACCCTGACCCTGGAGGAACTGCGCGCCATGCCCCAGCACGAGGTGACCCTGCCGATCGCCTGTGTCGAGGGCTGGAGCAAGTCCGCGCACTGGAGCGGGGTACGGGTCCGGGACCTGCTGGAGCGGGCGGGCGGGGATCCGCGCTCGCGGGCCCGGGTCGTCTCCCTCGAACAGGCCGGCGCCTACCGGCTGATGGAGATGGGCCGGCTCTACGCACAGGACCCGCTCACCCTGTTGGCACTGCGGCTGAACGGCGAGGTGCTGTCCCTCGACCACGGCTATCCGGCCCGGATCATCGCCCCGAACCGGCCCGGTGTGCTCCAGACCAAGTGGGTCGGCCGACTGGAGGTCGTGTGATGGGCCCGCGCCACGTGACAGGAACACTGGGGGTGCTGTGCGCGGTCTGGGGCGGGTGGCTGCTGCTCCAACAGCCGGAGCCGTGGCGGATCGCCGTGTGGCTCGGGGCAACGGTCCTGGTCCACGACGGGTTCGTCGTGCCGTTCGTCCTCGGTGTCGCCGCCCTCTGCGCCGCTGCGGGCCTGCGCCTGCGCGGGGTACCGCGTGCGGCCCTCGTTGTCGCGGGCTCCCTGACGGCGATCGCCCTTCCCCCGCTGTTGCGTCCCGGGAGCGTCGCCAACCCCACCGTCCTGCCGTTGGACTACCCGCGCAACTGGCTGCTGGCCATGGCGGCCGTCGCCCTGCTCACCGTCGCGCATGCCGCCGTACGGTCCCTGGTGCGCCGGGCCTCGCGCGCAAGCCGTCGGGAGTGACGCGCGCGAACAGAGCCGCCGGGGTGGGATCCGTACTGCTGCGGATTCCACCCCGGCGGCTCTTGCGTGCGTACGGGCCAGGCGGTCAGCGGGTCAGGTGGACGAAGTGCCGCCCCGCCGCCTGCCAGGTGCCGTACAACGTCCAGCCTGCGGTCTGCGCCGCGTCGCACAGGGCACGGGTGCCGAGCCGGGCCCACCAGAAGGAGGCTCCGCGGCCGCCGGCGCCGTCCTCGACGTGGACCTCGACGCGCTCGTCGACGTCGGCGGTGGCCGCCTCGGCCAACAGGGAACCGCCGGGCGCGGTCAGTTCGGCGGCCCGGCGCAGCAGGGCTCCGGGGTCGCCGCCGATGCCGATGTTGCCGTCCATGAGCAGGACCGTGCCCCAGTCCCCTTCGCGGGGCAGCGCGTCGAAGACGGAGCGGCACAGGGCGCTGCCTCCGGACCGCAGGGTACGGGCCACCGCCTCGGGTGTGACGTCCACGCCGAGGGCCGCGTGCCCGAGCCCGGCAAGTGCCGCGACCAGGCGGCCCGGTCCGCAGCCGATGTCGAGGACGGGCCCGGTGCACCGGGCGAGGACGGTGGCATCGGCCGCGTCGGGCTCGGCGCACCACCGCTCCACCTCCAGGGGCAGCAGCCAGCCGTCGTGCCGCCTGAGGTAGAGCGGTCCCTGGCCGGCTCGCAGGGCGTCGGCGTACGGATCGGCCTGCCAGGCGCGCGTGGCGGGCTCGGTGAGCTGGGCGGTCATCGCGTCACCGCGCACAGGCCGCAGTGCACGGCGGCGAAGCGGGTCCCGGGCGCGGCCGCCGCGACCCGCTCCGCGTCGGCGGGGGTGTCGACGTCGCACAGCTCGGGCAGGTCCCGTACGGCGAGCCCCGCAGCGGTCAGTCGGCGTCGCTGCTCCTCGCCTGTGTGCGGGACGGACATGGGGACGCCGAGCAGGAGGGCGGGGTCGGGGGCGGCGAGGCCCAGCGCCCAGAACCCTCCGTCGTCCGCGGGCCCGTACCGGGCGTCCGCCCCGGTGAAGTCGAGGCCGGCCGTGAGCAGGTCGGGGGTGACCTGCGGGGTGTCCATGCCGATCAGCAGAGCCGGTCCCTCGGCCAGGGCGAACGCGGCGGCCAGGCGGGCATCCAGGCCGCCGGCGCACTGCGGGACGACCTCGATACCGGGCGGGACCCAGGGGCCCGGCCGGCCGTCGAGGACCAGGACGCGCCGCGTGCACGGGGTGGCCAGAACCGCCGCGAGGGTGTCCTCGAGAGCGGCGCGGGCCAGGCCGGCGGCCTGCTCCGGGGTGAACCGCGTGGTCAGGCGTGTCTTCACCCGGCCCGGTACCGGTGCCTTGGCGATGACGAGGAGGGTGCTCATGCGGAGACTCCCTCAGCCGGTGCGGGACGGCCCGCCGATGGCTCGGCCAGGACCCGGCGCATGTCGCGGACGGCGTGCCAGGTCCCCCGCCAGGTGCCGGTGACCTTCGACTTCCCGGAGCGCGGCAAGTAGGGGACGTCGGTCTCGGCCACCCGCCAGCCCGCGTCGGCAGCCCGCACGACCATCTGGAGGGGGTAGCCGCTGCGCCTGTCGGTCAGTTGCAGGCCGAGCAGTGCCTCGCGGCGCGCCACGCGCATCGGACCGAGGTCGTGCAGCCGCAACCCGGTGCGGCGGCGCAGCATCCGGGACAGGGCGAAGTTGCCGACGCGGGCGTGGGCGGGCCAGGTGCCGCGTACCTGCGGTCGGCGGCGGCCGAGCAGCAGGTCGGCCTCACCGGCCGCGACCCGCTCGGCCATCGGAGCGAGCAGGCCGGGGTCCATGGAGGCGTCACAGTCGCAGAAGCAGACGAACTCGGCGCGCGCGGCCAGCAGTCCGGCATGGCAGGCGGCGCCGAAGCCGCGCCGGGGCTCGTGGACGACAGTGGCGCCCAGAGAGCGGGCGATGTCCGCCGAGCCGTCGGTGGAGCCGTTGTCGACGACGATGGCCCGCCACCCGGCCGGCACGCGTGCCAGTACCCAGGGCAGCGCCTCGGCTTCGTCGAGGCACGGAAGTACGAGGTCCGCGCGGGGCGGACAGTCTGAAGGAGTCACCCTCCACACCGTAGGAACCGGCAGGCGGGAAAGGGCGCCCGAAGACCTTACGAAACGCGGACAGCGCTCCCCCGGCGGCAGCCGCAGGTATGCGCCGACCGGGCGCGGTGTCACCCTGGGGGCATGGCATTCAGCAACGAACCCGGACCGGGCCCCGCTCCCGGCGACACCCCGGGGCGCGTCCTGGTCGTGGACGACGACCCGACCGTCTCGGAGGTCGTGGCCGGCTACCTGGAGCGGGCCGGCTTCACCGTGCAGCGGGCCGCAGACGGCCCTGCCGCGCTGGAGGCCGCAGCCCGGTACCGGCCCGATCTGGTCGTCCTCGACCTGATGCTGCCCGGCATGGACGGCCTGGAGGTCTGCCGCCGCCTGCGCGCGGACGGCGATACGACGCGCCCTGTACCCGTGGTCATGCTGACGGCGCGCGGCGACGAGGAGGAGCGGATCCTGGGCCTGGAGGTGGGTGCGGACGACTACGTGACGAAGCCCTTCAGCCCGCGCGAACTCGTTCTGCGGGTGCGGTCGGTGCTGCGCCGGGCTTCCGCTGCCGTCGCCGGTGACGAGCGCAGGCTGGCAGCGGCCGGCCTGACCGTGGACCCGGCCGCCCGCCGGGCGACGAAGGACGGGGCGGAGCTGGCCCTCACCCTCAGGGAGTTCGACCTCCTGGTGTACTTCCTGCGGCACGTCGGCCAGGTCTGCGACCGGGATCGGCTGATGCGCGAGGTGTGGGGCTGGGACTTCGGGGACCTGTCCACCGTGACCGTCCACGTCCGCAGGCTCCGGTCCAAGATCGAGGAGGACCCGGCCGACCCGCGGCTGATCCGCACGGTGTGGGGCGCCGGATACCGTTTCGAGGCAGGGCCGTACGTCGCCGCCGGGACCGGCGCCGGGACCGGCGCCGGGCAGGTGGACGGCCGTGGGTGACCTGCTGCTCATCGCCCTGTACGCGCTGCTCGGTGCCGGCGCGGCCGGCGCCCTCGGCGCGGTCGCCCTGCGGATACTGCGCCGGCGGAGCGTCGCCGTGTCCCTGGCGGTCGTGGCGGCGGTCGCCGTGGCCGCGATGCTGGCCGGAACACTCGCCGTCGCGTGGGCGATGTTCCTGTCCTCCCACGACCTCACCGTCGTCACCACCGTCGTCGCGATGGCGGCCGCCGTGTCCCTGGGCACCGCTCTGCTCCTGGGGCGGCAGGTCGTCCAGCGGTGCCGGGAACTCGTCTCCGCGGCACGCGAATTCGGGGAGAACGAGACCTTCACGGCTCCCACCGTTCCCGCTCCCGCCGAACTCGCGGCGCTGAGCCGTGAACTCGCCCTCACGGGCGAGCGACTCGCGGCCTCCCGGGAGCGGGAACGGGCACTGGAGACCTCCCGGCGCGAGCTCGTGGCCTGGATCTCGCACGATCTGCGGACCCCGCTGGCGGGGCTGCGCGCCATGTCGGAGGCCCTGGAGGACGGGGTGGTGGCCGATCCGAACCGCTACCACCGGCAGATGCGCACGGAGGTGGAGCGCCTCAACTCCATGGTCACGGACCTCTTCGAGCTGTCCCGCATCCACGCAGGCGCGCTCTCGCTGAGTCCCGCGCGGGTGTCCCTCTACGACCTGATCGGTGACGCCCTGGCGGGTGCCGACGCCCTCGCGAGGGAGCACGGGGTGCGCCTGGCGGGTGAGACCGTGGCCGCGCTGCCCGTGGTCGTGGACGGTAAGGAGATGACCCGCGTCCTGTCGAACCTGCTGGTCAACGCGATCCGTCACACTCCGGCCGACGGTACCGTCGCGATCGCGGCCGAACGGCGTGCCGACGCGGTCGTGGTGTCCGTCACCGACGCCTGCGGCGGGATCCCCGAGGAGGACCTGCCCCGCGTCTTCGACACCGGCTGGCGCGGCTCGCAGGCACGCACCCCTCCCTCCGGTGCGGGTCTGGGCCTGGCCATCGTCCGCGGCATCGTGGAGGCCCACTCCGGACACGCCGATGTCCACAACGTGCCCGGCGGCTGCCGCTTCGAGCTGACCCTCCCCGCCCCCGCGTAGGACCCTCCCGGCCGGGACCCCGCCGTGTGCATACGCGGGGCCGGCCGACGGCGGTCTCGGCCGGCCCCCCGTGTGCGCGTCTCGGGTCCGCGCGCCCTGCGCGGCCCTCAGCCGACGGCGCCCGCCGACGCCCGCTGGCCGGACCGGGCGAACTCGGCCATGCCGTCGGTGAAGCCCACCTGCGGGCGCCAGCCGAGTTCGTCGCGCAGCCGGGCGGAGTCGGCGGTGATGTGCCGCACGTCGCCGAGCCGGAACTCGCCCGTCACCACCGGCGCGGGCCCGCCGTGCGCGGCGGCGAGCTCCGCGGCCATCTCACCGACCGTGTGCACTTCCCCGCTTCCGGTGTTGTAGGCGGTCAGCCCGCCTGCGGGCATCCCGCCCGTGGGCATCCCGCCGACGGCCTCCAGCGCCGTCACATTGGCCGCCGCCACGTCCGTGACGTGGACGAAGTCCCGCCGCTGCGCACCGTCCTCGAAGACCCTGGGTGCCTCGCCCCTGGCCAGCGAGGACCGGAAGAAGGAGGCCACCCCTGCGTAGGGGGTGTCGCGGGGCATCCCCGGCCCGTACACGTTGTGGTAGCGCAGCGACACCGCACGGCCCCCCGCGCAGCGGGCCCAGGACGCAGCCAGGTGTTCCTGGGCCAGCTTCGTCGTCGCGTACACGTTCCGCGGATCGACCGGGGCTCCCTCGTCCACCAGACCCGGGGCGAGCCCGGTGCCGCATTCGGGACAGCGGGGTTCGAACCGTCCCGCCGCCAGGTCCTCGGCGAGCCGCGGCCCGGGGCGTACCGTGCCGTGCCGCTCGCAGGTGTACCGGCCCTCTCCGTAGACCACCATCGATCCGGCGAGGACCAGCTTCCCGACGCCGGCCGCGGCCATCTCGGCCAGCAGCACCGCCGTCCCGAAGTCGTTGCAGCCGACGTAGTCGGGGGCGTCCGCGAAGTCCTTGCCGAGACCGACCATCGCCGCCTGGTGGCACACCGCGTCCACCCCGCGCAGCGCCGCCCGGACCGCGTCGGCTTCCCGTACGTCGGCCCGGACGAACTCCGCGTCGGGCAGTGCGGGGGTGCCGGGGTGTGCGGCGGGGAGGAGGGCGTCGAGGACGACCGGGTCGTGCCCGCGGGCGGTGAGGGCGGTGACGATGTGGGAGCCGATGAACCCGGCTCCGCCGGTGACGAGTACGCGCATGCCCGGGACGCTACGCAGTCAGGGGCCCGCCGGGAGGCCGCGACGCGTGCACGTAAGACTTCCGTCATGACGCCGGGCCCTCAGCGGGCCGCCTTGGCAACCGGCGTGTCATGCGAGCCCCGTGCGGCACCAGTGCGGCATGTTCTCCCCGACGGGTGACGTCCCGTAAGCCCTCGTTGGCAGGATTCTGCGGAGGTGTTCCCTTGGGCGCGAGCGGTAGTGGGCCGAGCGGTCGGGACGGAGCACCGCGGCCCTCGCCGAAGGAAGACCCCGGGCCGGTCCGGCCGGCGCGCCTTCGGTCGGTCCGGGAGGGTGTCCGCAGGTCCGGACCGCCGCCCGGTCCCGCACGACCGGAATTCTGGCGCAGCCCCCTGCGCGGGCCCTGGCTGACGGCCGTACTCGGGCTGATCCTTCTCGCCGGGATCACCGTCCTCTTCGTGACGGGCCTGGTGTCGTACGCGGCGTACAACCCGGATCTGGCGGCCGTGAACGACCAGACGCCCGACAAGGGATGGCTCGGCTTCCACCTCTTCCCCTGGCCGACGTCCCCCTACTGGCTCTACCGCGTCACCCAGGGGGTCCACGTCACCCTCGGCATCGTGCTCGTACCCGTGCTGCTGGCCAAGCTGTGGTCGGTGATCCCCAAGCTCTTCGAGTGGCCGCCCGTACGGTCGGCCGCGCACGGCATCGAGCGGCTGTCCCTGCTCCTCCTGGTGGGAGGCGCGGGCTTCGAGTTCGTCACCGGCATCCTCAACGTGCAGCTGCACTACGTCTTTCCCGGCTCCTTCTACACGCTGCACTTCTACGGGGCCTGGGTGTTCATCGGCGCCTTCGTGGTCCACGTGGCCTTCCGCCTGCCCAGGGCGCTGCGCGCGGTGAGGTACCGGCCGGGCGAGCCCGCGGCCGGTACGGAGGAGGCCGCCGGGCTGGTCGCGCCGCGTCCGGCGGCGCCGACGATCTCGCGCCGGGGCGCGCTCGGCATGGTGGGGCTGGGTTCGCTGGTGCTGCTGGCGGTCACCGCCGGGCAGAGCGTGGGCGGCTGGTTCCGGCAGACGGCGCTCCTCGCTCCGCACGGGCAGGACCCCGGCTCCGGGCCGAACGGCTTCCAGATCAACAAGACCGCCGCCTCGGTCGGCATCCGGCCCGGCGACGTCGGTCCTGCCTGGCGCCTGACCGTACGGGGCGCCGGCCGGCAGGTCGACCTGACGTACGAACAGCTGCTGGCCCTGCCCCAGAAGGAGTCGTCCCTGCCGATCGCCTGTGTGGAGGGCTGGTCGACCACCGACCAGCGCTGGAGCGGAGTCCGGCTCACGGACCTGGCCGCCCTGGTCGGGCTCGGCACGAACACCCCGCAGGTGTTCGTGGAGTCGGTGCAGCGCGGCGGGTCGTTCCGGTCGGTCGTCCTGGGCGACAACCAGGCGCGGGACGCCCGCTCCCTGCTCGCCGTGCGCGTCAACGGCGCCGTGCTCTCCCCCGATCACGGCTACCCGGCCCGCGTGATCGTCCCCGGCGCTCCCGGAGTGCACAACACCAAATGGGTCACTCGCCTCACCTTCGGAGGGCCCGCATGAGGCCCGCCCTGCCGGCCGCTGCCGCCGGAGCGTTCCGCCGCCGCTACGGCGCCTCCCCGCTCCACCTGCTCCTCGTCCTCACTTCCTTCGCCCTCGCCGTCTACGCCGGTCTCAGACTCCTCAAGGGCGACAACACCCTCGGCGTGGCCCTGTGGTTCGTCGGAGCGGCGCTCCTGCACGACCTGGTGCTGCTGCCCCTGTACTCGCTGACGGACCGGGCGGTGCAGATGGCCTTCGGGTGTGCCCCGGATCCCGAGGGGCCCGCGGTACGGGCGGGCGTCAACCACGTCCGCGTGCCGGCCTTCGTCTCCGGTGTGCTCCTGCTCGTCTGGTGGCCGCTCATCCTCCGCCGGGTGCCGCACTTCACGGCGGCCACGGACCTGCCCGCGGACGGGTTCCTCACGCGCTGGCTGCTGATCACCGCCGGACTCTTCGCGGCCTCGGCGGCCGTCCTCCTCGTCCGAATCCGGCAGGCGACGAGGGCCGGCCGGCGTGCGGCCCGGGTCCGGGCGCGCAGGACTTCGAAGTGACGCACAGCACCCGTTCCTTGCGCCATGCGGGTGGCCTTCGCCCCGAGCGCCTGTCCGCCGGCAGGACGGTGCCGAACCCCTCGCGAGCCGTCGGCCAACTCGGCCGAGGCATCGGTGAAGGAGAGAACATGCACAACCGCACCCTGACCGTGGCATCCGCGGTCGTTGTGGCCGCCCTGTGCACGGCGGCCGCGCCGGCGGCGGCCGACATCGCGCCGCAGGCGTTGCCCGGGCAGGAGTACAGGACCGGCTTGAGCGCGATCGGGCTCACCCAGGACCAGCGTCTGCTCGAGTTCGACATCGCCAAGCCGTCCCAGACCTGGTCCCTGGGCCGGGTGACCGGCCTGGCCGGGGACACCAAGCTGGTCGGTATCGACTTCCGCGTGCAGAACGAAAAGCTGTACGGCGTCGGCGACCAGGGCGGCATCTACACCCTGAACACGAAGAACGCGAAGGCGATGAAGGTGTCCCAGCTGACCGTGGCACTCGCCGGGACGGCCTTCGGGGTGGACTTCAACCCGGCCGCCAACCGGCTGCGGGTGATCTCCAGCACCGGGCAGAACATGCGCCACAACATCGACGACCCGGCGGCGCCGCTGACCACCACCGTCGACGGCACCCTTACCAACCCCACCACGCCGCCGTCGACCGCCATGGGGGTGACCGGCGCCGCCTACACCAACAACGACCTGAACGCCGCCACCGCGACCACCCTGTTCGACCTCGACACGATGGCCGACCGGATCTCCCTGCAGTCCCCCGCCAATGCCGGCACGCTCGCCCCCACCGGCAACCTCGGCGTGGATGCCGCCCTCGACGCAGGCTTCGACATCTACTACAATCCGGCCGCCGGAACGAACCACGGCTTCGCCGCCATCGGCACCGGCAACTCCTACCGCCTGTACGCGGTCGACCTGCTGACCGGCAAGGCCACCAGCAAGGGCGCCTTCCCGACCCAGTACCAGGTCACCGACCTGGCCCTGCCCATCAACCAGAAGTAGTCCCGGGCCGGCCCGCCCTCGCGGATCCGGCCATGGTCGAACCGGTGGCCGTTCTCCCCTTCCAGTGAAGGGGAGAACGGCCACCGGTGATCGGAGATCCGAAGCGACGCCGATTACTTCGGCATCAGGACGGTGTCGACGATGTAGTCGTTGGCGTTGGCGGTCTTGACGTTGCCGCAGACAACGTTCGAGGTGTCGTCGACCTTGTAGGCCTCGCCGGAGCCCTTCGTGGCGACCATGCCCTTCTGCAGGATCTCGAAGCTGCCGTTCTCCAGCTGCTTCGGCGTGAGCTTCTGGCCGACCACGTGGTAGGTGAGGATCTTGGTCAGCTGCTCCTTGTCGGCCAGGACCTTGTCGAGGTCGGCCTTCGGGATCTTCGCGAAGGCGTCGTTCGTCGGGGCGAACACCGTGATGTCCTTCGCATTGTTCAGCGTGTCGACCAGGTCGGCCTGCCGGACCGCGGCGACCAGGGTGGACAGGGCCGGGTTGTTCGAGGCGGCGGTGGCGACCGGGTCCTTGGCCATGCCGTCGAACGAGCCCGCGCCCTCCTTCGGCACGCCGGCACAGGCCGCTCCGAAGGGCTCGTCGCTCATCATCGAGTCGTCCTTCGGAGTGCTCTCGCCTGTCTTGGCCTCGTCGCCGGCGCGGGCGGCGCGGCCTTGGTGTCACGGGCCGGGACACCGTCCTCGTCGGCCGGGTTCGCCGGTGGGCGGAAGCCCACGGGTGTGGCGTCCGTGGCCGAAGGCGAACCCGTTCATCCGTTCCCTCCCCGGTGGGAGGGGCTGTGGGTGGCGCCGACTGCCACCCACAGCCGACCCTGCCGGGCTCACCGCACGGGGCGCGCACTTGACGCACGCGCCACAGCAGCATGGCCGGCCGGGTCACCGGTCCGCCCCGCCCCGTCTGCATGGCGCCGGACCGGGGTCTGTGCGGTGGTGGGTCAGGCGTTGACGCAGGTGTTGCCGAAGGCCGGGTTCAGCAGCCCGATGATGCTGACGGTGTTCCCGCAGGCGTTGACCGGGACGTGGATCGGGACCTGGATCAGGTCGCCCGAGCCGACGCCCGGCGAGAAGGCGGCCACGCCCTGCGCACCGGCATCGGCCGAAGCCATCGACGCGCCGCCGACCACCACAGCACCGGCCGCCAGCGCCACCGCCACGACTCGTCGCACACGAACCATGTGAACTACCTCCCGTAAGAGTGCAAGGGCCGGGCGGAGGGCCCGCGGCGGCCGGTGAGGGGAGGCGGGAGAACCCCTGCCGGCTCCCCTCACGCACGGTCTTCGCCGCCGCCCGTACCCGTGGATTGGGTGCCGGCCCCGACTTCCCCCGAACGGGCTAGTCCGCCACAGAGTGTTCGGAGGGAGGACGTCACGGGGCAACAGCAGTGCGGTCCTCGTGTCCAGAAGCTGCCACCAGCCCTCCGGAGCGGGCTCGCGAACGACCGTGACGTCGAACGGTTCTCGGCGAGTCCGTGGAGAGCCCGGCGCTCGGCGTCGCCGACGGCCGGGTTCCGGCCGAGCGGCCGGCGACACTCAGCTCTTCGAAATTCGCAGGGCCCCGAGCCGTTTTTCGTTATGCCGGTGTGCCTCGCTCCGTCTTCAGCGGTGAGGGCGCCGCTCCGGCCCCTCCCACACCGGCCCGGCGGCAGGAACGACACCGCCGGGGCCCGAACGAGGGAGTTCCTCCCCCTCCCGGCCGGCCACACCGACGGCCCGGCCCACCCGCACCCCGTCGTACACCGAGCGGATGCTCATCGCCGTCAACGCCGAACGCGTGAAGGCCGGCTGCACACCCATCCGCTCAAACCCGATCCTGACCCGCGCCGCCCAGGCCCACTCCGACGACATGGCCACCCGCGGCTACTTCGACCACACCAACCCCGAAGGCCTCGACTCCAGCGACCGCATCGAGGCAGCCGGCTACGACGCCGACGGCAACAACGAGAACCTCAGCACCTACGCGACTCCCGAGAGCGCGGTGAAGTCCTGGATGAGCGGAGGCGGCCACCGCGAAGCCATCCTCGACTGCGCCCACCAGGACGCCGGAATCGGATACGCCACAAACTCCGAAGGCGAAGAGTTCTGGACCCTGGACCTGGCCCACCGGTGAACAGGTCAGTCCTGGGCACCGACGCGGGCGTCCTCTCCCACCTGCTCCGGCAGGCCGAAGAGCGGGAAGAGGCGTTCGGTATCACGGAAGGCAGTGATACCGGTGATGTGGTCGTCGAAGAAATCGACGACCTGAAGCGCCCAAGCCACGTAGCCGTCCCCGTCCGGACGGGGACGGTACTGGCCGAAGCCCGCGGTACCGTTCGCCACGGTCGGGATCAGGAGAGAGCCTCGGCAGCCGACGGCCGGGCCGGTCAGCCACGCCTGGATGTCGGCGGTACCGCGCATCCACTTCGCGTACGGAGGCAGGCACAGGGTGGCATCCACGTGGAGCAGCATGTTCAGCTCCTCCATGTCGTAGCGGGAGAAGGCCGCGGCGTACCGCTCGGCGAGCACGCGCAGGGTCGCGTTGCTCGGCCGGGAGGTGCGTCCTGCGGTGTTCTCGCGACGGCCTGCCAACGTGGTCCGGGCGCGTTGCAGAGCGCTGTTGGCCGAGGCGACGGTGGTGCCGTGCAGGTCGGCGACTTCCCCGGCAGTGAACCCCAGGACGTCGCGGAGGATCAGCGTGGCACGTTGTCTGGGCGGCAAGTGCTGGAGCACGGCGACGAAGGCCAGGTGTACGGACTCACCGGCCGTCGCGCTCGTCTCCGGATTCGTACCGGGGCAGGGTCCCACCCACAGGGCCGCGTCCAGCGGGTCTCCGGGCGCCGTGCCGCCCTCGCTCGGAGCGCCGAGGTCCATGGGCAGCGCCCGCCGCTTGGCCGCGGCAAGGGCGTCCAGACACACGTTGGTGGCGATGCGGTACACCCACGACCGCAGCGACGACCTGCCCTCGAATCGCCCGATGTTCCGCCAGGCCCGCAGCAGGGTCTCCTGAGCGGCGTCCTCAGCCTCCGCGTACGCACCCAGCATCCGGTAGCAGTAGCCCGTCAACTCCCCCCGGTACAGCTCCAGCCGCTCCGCGGCCGGGTCCCCCGTCTCCCCGTCCCCCATGTCTCAACCATCCCTTCCAACAGCCAACCTCGCACCTGCGACCTGCGGCTTCACCGTAAGCGAGGCGATACGGGCGTCAGAAGCCCCGCAGGGGTTCCTGCCTCGTCGGCCCCGTGGGCCGACCAGGTCGCAGGGGCCGACGGCGCAGCGGCTGCCGCCGCCGTCCCACGCGGGCGAGGGGGCTCAGCGCACTCTTCCCCTGGGCTTCAGGTGGGTCGGGGGGAGCACGGGGCCGGGATCGGAGGGCCGTCGTAGCGCGATGTCTCCCTCTGCAGATGACGTCTACATGGTGGAGGTACGCGGGCACGACCTCCGGGTCGATCAGCCCACGGAGGCGGGCGGGACGGACATCGCCCCGACGCCGACCGAGCTGTTCGCGGCGTCCCTGGCGACCTGCGTCGCCTTCTACGCGGGGCGCTGCATGCGGCGGCACGACCTGCCGCGCGAAGGTCTGGGGGGTGCGCGCGGAATTCGTCATGGCCACCGACCGGCCCACCCGGGTGGCTGCAGTGCGCCTCTCGATCGTCGCGCCCCCACAACTGCCGGAGGGGCGGCGCGCGGGCCTCGTCGCCGTCGCCTCGCACTGCACCGTGCACCACACGCTCGAGCAACCACCGGACGTGGCGATCGAACTCGCACCGCAACCACTCGTGATGTGATCCCGTCGGGGCAGGACTTCGAGAGTTCGTCCGACCAGGTGCGTTCTTCAGCGGCTCAGCGCATCGATCTCGGCCAGATCCCTCTCGGACAGTGATCCTCCCTGCAGGGCGTCGATGTTCTGGTCGAGTTGATTCACACTGCTCGCACCGATGATCACCGACACCACCCGGGGGTCGCGCAGCACCCATGAGATCGCCAGCTGCGCCAGGCTCTGTCCGCGATGCTCTGCCAGCCGGCCCAGGGTCCGCAACTGAACCAGCTTGGCCTCGGTCAGCGCCCCCTCCTTGAGGAAGTGTCCGACGGACATCCGCGACCCGGCCGGCACCTCCCCGGCGAGGTAGCGGCTCGTCAGAAGGCCCTGTGCGAGCGGCGAGTAGGCGATCAGGCCGGTCCGGGTGTCACCCACGGCGTTCAGTAGTCCGTCTTCCACCGTGCGGTCCAGGATCGAATATCGGGCCTGGTTCAGCAGTACCGGCGTGCCCAGCTCACGCAGGATCGCCACCGCCTCGCGGTGTTGTTCGGCCGGGTAGTTGGAGATGCCGGCGTACAGAGCCCTGCCGGAACACACCGCCGAGTTCAGCGCCCCCATGGTCTCCTCGACCGGGGTCTGCGGATCGTAGCGGTGCGAGTAGAACACGTCCACGTACTCCAGACCCGTCCGCCGGAGCGACTGGTCCAGGCTCGCCAGTAGGTGTTTCCGGTTACCGCCGTGTCCGTACGGGCCGGGCCACATGTCGTAGCCCGCCTTGGTGGCGATGAACAGCTCGTCGCGGTAGGGACGGAAGTCCTGCGCGAAGAGACGGCCGAAATTGCGCTCCGCGCTCCCGTTCGGCGGGCCGTAGTTGTTCGCCAGGTCGAAGTGCGTGACCCCCCGGTCGAAAGCCCGGCGAAGCACCGCCCGTTGTACCTCCAACGCGTGGCCCTCACCGAAGTTGTGCCAGAGGCCCAGCGAGATGGCGGGCAATTGCACACCGCTACGTCCGGCCCGGCGATAGGTCATACAGGCGTAGCGGTCCTGCTCGGCGAGATAGTCCATGGATCACCTCCTGTCGGACTTCGATCAAATTCGAAACAAAATAAACAGATCTCAACACTTGGAGTGCGCGTCGTACTGCCGTGGGAGGAGGCGAAGCCCCCCGGCCCGTGGACGGGCGCCAGGACACCCGGCATGAGCCTCTCTCCCACTGCCGTTGCCGGACGGGCCGTTGAAGGGCTCGCTATTCGACGACGGTGAACCCCTGGTCCGTGCCGTACTTGGCCATTGCGGCCCGCCAGGCCTCCAGCCCCTGCTTCAGGGTTGTCGAGGAAACATAGGCCTTGCCGACCGTGTCGTTGAAGACGGAGTTCGCGTAGACCTGGTACGGCAGGTACGACCAGCCCGCAGCGACGTCGCGCGCCGCATCGGCCAGGATCCGGTTGGCCTGCTGCCCGCCGAAGTAGGGGAACGGCGTATCCAGGAAGGCCGGGGATTCCAGGTCGGCCCGCGTGGCGGGGAAGGCGCCGTCGGAGACGCGGCTCGTGGCGCCGGCGCCCGTGGTCGCGTACTCGATGAAGGCATAGGCCAGCGCCTTGTTCTTCGACGCCTTCGGCACGGCGAGGGAACTGCCGCCGTTCTCCGCACCCGCCTTGGCGCCCTTGGTCCACTGCGGAAGGGGCGCAACACGCCAGTCTCCCGAGGCGGCGGGTGCGCCCGAGGCGAAGTTGGCGGGCATCCAGGCGCCTATGGAGAGGGTCGCGATGCTGCCGTCCGACAGGCCCTTGTACCACTCGTCGCTCCACGAGGTCACCGGCGCGAGCAGTCGCTCGTCGATGAGCTTCTGCCAGGTAGTCGTGTACTGCGCCGTGCCTGCGTCCGCGAAGCCGATGCCGATGTCGTTGCCCTCGACCTTGTACGGGCGTCCGCCCGCCTGCCATATCAGGCTGGTCGTGGCGCCGGCGTCCCCGGTGTCGTTCGTGATGTAGAGCTTCGGATCGGCCTTGTGCAGGGCGCGCGCTGCTTCGACGTACTCGTCCCAGGTGGTGGGGACGGCGATGCCGTGCCGGTCGAAGACCTTCTTGTTGTAGAACAGCGCCATGGGCCCGGAGTCCATGGGGAGGGCGTAGATTCCCTTCCCGTACCTGACGCCGTTCCAGGGGCCGGTGGTGAAGGTCTGGTCGAGGGTGGAGGCTCCATACGAGGAAAGCTCTTCCAGGGACTTGCCGATGGCGAACTGGCCGACGGCGTAGTACTCGACCTGAGCCACATCCGGGGCTCCCGAGCCGGCGGCGACCGCGTTCTGCAGCGCGGTGTACTGCTTGTTGCCCGTGCCCGCGTTGACGAGTTCGACGTCCACCTTCGGATACTTCTTCTCGAACTCGGCGGCCACCTTCTTCAGCGTGGGCTCCCAGGCCCACACCGTCACCTTGCCCCCGGCTTCGAGTGCTGACGCCACGTCCTTCGCGGAGGCGTCGTCCTCCGGGTCCGGCGAACCGCAGGCGGTGGTGCCGAGGGCCAGGGCGCACGCCGCGGCGACGGCGACGACGATGCGACGGCGGCTGTTCGATCTCATCGGTGGTGCTCCTGATTCGGTGTGCGGACGAGGTGGATCGGGAGGGAG
This sequence comes from Streptomyces sp. A0592, assembly GCF_004795115.1. Taxonomy (NCBI): domain Bacteria; kingdom Bacillati; phylum Actinomycetota; class Actinomycetes; order Kitasatosporales; family Streptomycetaceae; genus Streptomyces; species Streptomyces sp. A0592. Next base: position 186,565 of record NZ_SSBM01000011.1, on the reverse strand, counting down.
GGCCGGACCGGCACGTCACTCCTTGACGCTGCCGGCGGCCAGACCTGACTGCCAGTAGCGCTGGAGCAGGAGGAAGACGGCGATGATCGGCACGATGGTGAGCAGGGAGCCGGTGATGATGAGGTCGAAGACGGGCTCCCCGCCCGCGGTCCTGGCCTGGGCGCTCCATGCGTTGAGGCCGAGGGTGAGCGGGTACCAGTCCGGGTTCTTGATCATGATCAGCGGCAGGAAGTAGTTGTTCCAGGTCGCGACCATGGAGAAGAGCAGGACCGTCACGGTTCCCGGCATCAGCAGCGGAAGGGCGATCCGGAAGAAGATGCGCAGCTCACCGGCGCCGTCGATGCGGGCGGCTTCGAGTAGTTCGCGGGGTACCGATTCCGCGGTGAACACCCACATCAGGTAGAGCCCGAACGGCGACACCAGGGAGGGGACGATCACTGCCCACGGAGTGTCGGTCAGGCCCATGCCGCTGAACATCAGGAACGTGGGTACGGCCAGGGCCGTCCCGGGGATGGCCACGGCCCCGATGACCACGGCGAACACGGCTCGACGGCCCGGAAAATCGTATACCGCCAGGGCGTACCCGCCGAGGACGGCAAGCAGCGTCGCACCGCCCGCGCCGGCGGCGACGTAGAGCAGAGTGTTCAGGGTCCAGCGGAGGAACACGCCGTCGTCGTAGGCCAGCGTGCGCGAGATGTTGTCCCAGAGCCGGAAGTCCTCGCCGAACCACAGTCCGAAGGAGCCGAGGAGGTCTTCCTGGTCCTTGGTCGCGTTGATGACCAGCCACAAGAGGGGAAGGACTGTGTAGACGAGGACCAGGCCGGTGATCAGGGTCAGCGGGATGCTGGGCCTGGGGTCGAGCGGGGTGTGAGCCCGTCGGGGGCGGGATCGTGGCGCCCTGCGGAGGAGGTCCGCGGCAGGTCCGCCCGATCCGGCGGAGGCCGCGCTCGGGTCCGCGCCGGAGCGTGCGGTGCGCTCTCTGGTGTCCGCGGAGACACCGGTGGAATCCGTGATCACGTTCTCAGCCCTTCCGCATGCCGCGGAGCTGGACCGCGTAGGCGATGACCGCGGTGAAGACCCCCATCACGATGGCGACGGTTGCCGCGTAGTTGTGCTGCTGGCCGGAGAAGGCCAGCGAGTACGTGTAGAGGTTCGGGGTGTAGTCGGTCGTGATGGCATTGGGAGCGAGGTTCTGCATGATGTTCGGCTCGTTGAACAGTTGGAAGCTGCCGATGATCGAGAAGATCGTCGCGATGACCACCGCTCCACGGATGGCCGGCAGTTTGATCGCCGTGACGATGCGCCACTCGCCGGCGCCGTCGATGGCCGCCGCCTCGTAGAGGGAACGCGGAATCACCTTCAGGGCGGCATAGAAGATCAGAGTGTTGTAGCCGACGAACTCCCAGGTCACGATGTTGCCGATGGAGGTGAGGACCAGTGAGGGCGAGAGCGGGTCCGGCAGGGCCAGGCCGAACGCGTCGTTCAGGTTCCCCACCAGGCCGAACCTGGCACCGTAGAGGAAGCCCCACATCAGACTGGCCACCACGGCCGGAACGGCATAGGGCAGGAAGACGGCGACCCTGAAGACGCCCTTGCCGTACAGTCGGCCGCTGTCGATGGCGAGTGCGACGAACAACGCGATACCCAGCATGATCGGCACTTGGACGAGCAGGAACACTCCTACACGGGCCGATCCCTCCCAGAACCGCGCGTCGTTGAGCGCCTGGAGGTAGTTGGCCGCGCCGACGAAGGAGGTGCCGCCGATGAGTCGGTCGCGCATCAGGCTGAGGTAGAACGCATACCCGATGGGTGCCAGGAATACGAGAGCGAACACCGCTGCGAACGGGCCGGCGAACCCCCAGCCGACGAGGGCGTTCCGCCGCGCACGGGGGCGGGAACGGGAACGAGGCGGAAGGCTTGCTTTTGCCTGCGCCGGCAGGAGCGTCATGGTGGGTCCTTGTGTAAGTGACCTGGGGTCCGCGACCGAGGGGAGAAGCGAAGGCCTCCGGGCCGGAATCGGCCTCATGGGCAGGACCTGATGAGAGATGTTTACGTAATCATCGGTCACGCGATGGTGACATTCCCCTTGGGGAGCGTCAAGCGTCTTGCCTCCACTGACCGAAAACCAGCCGTCGGCCCTCGGAGTCCGGCAACCGCGGATGCTCAACTCGCGGCATCCACACGCAATGCGGCCCATCCCCCACCCGGGCTCCTCAACCACGCCGACACTGCACCCGAGCCGGTTGTGACGATTCACGTCCGACTGCTTGACACACCCTGACGCAGCTCCCAGACTCGCAGCCAGCCGCTGAGTGTTTACGTAAACATTACAGAGGTGGAACGGCGACTTCACAGGAGCCTGCTGCACCGCCGGCTCTCCAGCCGTGGGCGCCGCCGTCCACGGACACCTCCTTGCCCGCCAGCCATCGCGAGGTACTCATGCGACGTCACCGCCCATGCCTGCTCGCCCTGTACGCCGTTGCGGCAGCCCTCCTAGCGAGCTTCCTCGGTGGTCCCGGTACCGCCGCGGCCTCCCCTTCCCCCGTCACCGTCGTCAACGCGACGCAGTTCACCGACCCAGCCGGCCGGCCCGTGCACGCACACGGCGGAGGGGTCATCAAGGTGGACGAGTACTACTACTGGTTCGGGGAGGACCGGAATCCCGACAACAGCTTCCGGTACGTCTCCGCCTACCGGTCCACCGACCTCAAGACGTGGGAGCCGCGCGGCCACGTCCTGTCCCAGGCCAGCCACCCGGAGCTGGCCACCGCCAACATCGAACGCCCCAAGGTGATGTACAACCGGGCAACCGGGCAGTTCGTCATGTGGATGCACAAGGAGGGCAGCGCCACCGACTACAGCGAGGCCCGTGCCGCGGTGGCCGTCTCCTCCACGGTCGACGGCGACTACTCCTGGCGCGGAAGCTTCCGACCGCTGGGGCACATGTCCCGGGACATCACGACCTTCGTGGACACCGACGGCACCGGCTACATGATCTCCGCCGCCAACGAGAACGCCGACCTCCACGTCTACCGGCTCACCGCGGACTACACAGGCGTCGAGACACGGGTGCAGAAGTTGTGGGCCGGCCAGTGGCGCGAGGCTCCGGCCCTGTTCAAGCGCGACGGCGTCTACTTCCTGGTCACATCCGGCGCCACCGGTTGGGCCCCGAACCAGCAGAAGTACGGCACGGCGGACAGCATCACCGGCACCTGGAGCTCGCTGCGGGACCTGGGCGACGGCAGGACCTACGGTTCCCAGACGGCCTTCGTGCTGCCCGTCGAAGGGACGTCCGGTGTCACCACCCACCTCTACATGGGTGACCGGTGGGGCAACTCCATGGGCGGTGTGGTCAACGACTCGCAGTACGTCTGGCTCCCGCTGAAGTTCCCCACCAGGACCACCCTGTCCATGGACTACTACCCGCAGATCACCATCTCCACGGAGAACGGAACCGTGCGTGGTGTCGGCGACTGGAACACCCTGACCGCCGCGCACAGCGCCAAGTGCGCCGACGCCGCCGACTGGTCGGTGGCCGAGGGCGCGGCGTTGATCCAGTGGGCCTGCGCGGCAGGCAGTGTCAACCAGCAGGCGTGGTTCCGGGGCGTGGGTGACGGCACGGTGCGGATCATGCTCCGCCACAGCGGGAAGTGCCTCGCGGTCCGGGACGCATCTCCCCACGACGGCGCCGCCATTGTCCAGGTCGCCTGCGGCGACGCACCCGGACAGCGGTGGAAGACGGCTCAGGCAGGCCCGACCGGCATGCGGCTCGTCGCCCAGCACAGTGCCAAGTGCCTCGACGTCGCTGACCAGTCCTGGGCCGACGGCGCGCGGCTCGTCCAGTGGACGTGCCACGGCGGTGACAACCAGAAGTGGCGGCGCTCGGCCGTCTGACCCGTCTCCTTCCGGTGCCTGCGGGGCCGCGCCCGTGTCGGGCTCGCGGCCCCGCTCGGCCCGCGCTCGTGGCGTCAGTCCTCCACGGGGCCGAGGTCCGGCGCGTCCCGGAAGGCCACCGTGTGTTCCCGGCCGGGTGCGTGCAGTTCGAGTACGACGACTTCGTTGAGGCCCGTGCGCAGTACCGGACCTGGCACGTACAGCGAGCGCTGGGGGCCGCGCGACCAGTAGCGGCCGAGGGCGAAGCCGTTGATCCAGACGCTGCCCTTGGTCCAGCCGTCGAGGTGGAGGAAGGTGTCGGCCGTCCGGTCCACGGCGAAGGTGCCACGGTGGAAGGCGGGCCCGGTCGGCGTGCCGGATCCGGTGCCGAAGGGAAGGTCCTCGATCGCGGTGAGCGGTATCGGACGGCTGGTCCATCCGTGGAGCGGGGATCCGTTCAGCAGGACGTGGCCGAGCAGCCCCTTGCGGTCGTGGATGCCCTGGCCGTAGTTGACACGGCCCTGGTTCTCGACGAGGAGGGCCAGGACGGCGCCACGGCGGGGAGTGGTGAAGGTGAGGGCGTGCTCGTGGCTCTCCCGCTCCAGCACCCCTACGGGCTGGCCGTCGAGGAAGACCTGGGCCCGGTCGCGCACCTGCTCGACTTCGAGCAGGGAGGGGCCTGCATCCGACAGTTCCGCCTCGTACAGCACGAAGCCGTAGTTCTGGCCGAGTTCCTCCATCGTCAGTGGACGGTGCGCGACGATGGCGTCCCCGAGGGCCGGCGCGGTGTCCAGCAGAGCGATGCTCTCGGTCAGTGCCACCGCTTCCAGGCTGAACTTCGCAGCACGTGGCGGCGGGGGCTCTGAGGGGACGGGAGCATATTTGGCGATGACCTTGCGGAAGGCAGCGAACTTCTCGGTCGGGTCGCCGGCCTCGTCGAGGGGTGCGTCGTAGTCGTAGGAGGTGATGGTGGGCCGGTAGGTGTGCTTGTCGTTGGCGCCGTTCATGAAGCCGAAGTTCGTGCCGCCGTGGAACATGTAGAAGTTCACGGAGGCGCCCGTGGCGAGCAGTTCGTCCAGTTCCTGGGAGGCCTGTTCGGGGGCCCGGACGACGTGGTTGCCGCCCCAGCGGTCGAACCAGCCGATCCAGAACTCCGTGCACAGCAGGGGCCCCGAGGGCCTGGCGGTCCTCAGGGTGGCGAGGTGTTCGCTGGAGCGGCTGCCGAAGTTGGCGGTGGCGAGCACTCCCGGCAGCGCCCCCCGTTCGAGGTCGGTCGGCTGGTCACAGGTGAAGAGCGGCACGTCGATGCCGTGCCGGTGCAGGGCACCGGCCAGGTGCTCCATGTAGGCCGTGTCGTCTGCGTAGGCGCCGTACTCGTTCTCCACCTGTACGGCCAGGACCGGACCGCCCCGGGTGGCGAGCCGGTCGTGCAGCGGGGGCAGGAGCCGGCCGAAGTAGTCCTCTACCGCGGCGAGGAACCGCGGATCGCGGCTGCGCAGCCGCATGGACGGGCTGGTCAGGAGCCATGAGGGCAGACCGCCGCCCTCCCATTCGGCGCAAATGTAGGGTCCGGGCCGCAGGAGTACGTGCAGCCCCTCGGCGGCGGCGAGATCGAGGAACCGGGGCAGGTCGAGGCCCGCGTCCATGCGGAACTCGTGGGGCCGCGGCTGGTGGAGGTTCCACGGTACGTACGTCTCCACCGTGTTGAGGCCCATGAGGCGGGCCTTGTGCAGCCGGTCGCGCCAGAGATCGGGATGGACGCGGAAGTAGTGCAGTCCGCCCGAGATGATGCGGAAGGGATCACCGTCGAGCCGGAATCCGTCGTCTTCGATCCGGAGAAGGGGCATGCGCGTGCTCCTCAGCTGGGCGGGGGCGCGGTTTCGCGCTCGCGGGCCTGTCACCCGTCTGAATGTTTACGTAAACATGTCGCCCGTGGCAAGCCCCTCCCGCGAACGGTCAGGTGGGCAGCTCCGCCCAGACGAGCTGGCCGGCGGCCGTGGACCGGGCTCCCCAGGCGCTGCTCAGCGTGTCCACCAGCAGTAGGCCGCGGCCCGTACAGCTCTCGGCGCGGACCGCATGTGGATGGGAGCGAGGGTCGAAGCCCGGGCCGGAATCCTCGACCTCCAGCCGTACCACTCGGCTGCCATTGCCGGGACACCGCAGGACCAGGGTGACCCGGGCAGGTGTGCCGCCGTGGCGCACGGCGTTGGTGGCCAGTTCGCTCGCGATCAGAACGAGGTCGTCGCTCAGGCCGTGGAGGTGCCATCCGGCGAGCCGGGCTGTGATCCAGGGCCGCAGCAGGCGTGGGGCGGTGATGTCCGCGGCGAGCTCGTAGCGGTGGGCGCACGGCGTGCCCTTGTGGGAGCGGAGGGCGGCCGTGGTGAGGTGGTCGATGCGAGGCATGAGATCTCCTCGGCTTGCTGGGTTGAGGGAGCCCGCCCATGACGGGCGGGCCCGGCGGCCGTCAGGCCCGGTCGGCGGTGGCTGTGGCAGTGGCAGTGGCAGTGGCAGTGGCAGTGGCAGTGGCAGGAACCTCGCGCAGCGGGATCAGCCTGATCGGCTCCGCCAGGAGTTCTTCGAAGCGTTCTGCGAAGGCCTGGAAGTGGGGCGTTGCCATGTGGAAGTCGAGGGCTGCCTGGTCGGCCCAGGTCTCGCGGACGTAGAAGGTTCCGGGCTCCTCGAGCAGTTCGAACGGCGTGTAGTCGAAGCACCCGTCCTCGGCGCGGGAGGGTTCGACCAGTGCGGTCAGGGCCTCCTGGAGGGCTTCGCGTCGTGCCGGCTTCGCGCGCACGCGTGCGAGGGCGACGAGCGGGTGGGAGCGGGCGGTCATGGGTCTTCTCCTCGGGTCGACGGCGCCGGGGGGGGCGCGGTGGGTGAGCCTGGTCGCCGGTTCAGAAGCCGGTGAGGGTGATCTTGCCGATGGCGCTGCCGGATTCCAGGATGCGGTGGGCTTCGCGCAGGTTGGCTGCGGTGATGGTCCCCAGGTCCGTAGTGGCGGTCGTGGTGAGGGCGCCCCGGTCCACGAGCCCGGCGACGCGGGTGAGGATGTGGTGCTGTCGTGCCCGGTCGGGGGTGCGGTACAGCGACCGGGTGAACATCAGCTCCCAGTGGAAGGAGATGCTCTTGGACTTCAGGAGCCCGATCTCCACGGGGCCGAAGTCGTCGATGGCGACGATCCCGCCGAAGGGCCTCAGCATGTCCGCGTAGGCGGCGAGGTTGCGGTCGGTACCGGCCGTGCTGAAGACGTGGTCCAGGCCGCCGGGGGCGACCTCGGCCACCTGCTGCGGCAGCGGCCTGTGGTGGTCGACGGTGTGCGTGACGCCCATCCGGCGTGCGAACTCGGCGGTCTCTGGCCGTGAAGCGGTACCGATCACCGTCAGGTCGGTGAGGGCGCGGGCCAGTTGCGCCACCATGGCGCCTACGCCGCCGGCGGCCGCGGTCACCAGCAGCGTGCCTGTTTGGCGACCGGCTTCCCCCTCGCGCAGGCCGAGCCGATCGAAGAGGCCCTCCCAGGCGGTGAGGGAGGTCAGCGGGAGAGCCGCGGCGTCGGTGAAGGAGAGGGTGGCCGGCTTCGGTCCGACGATGCTCTCCTCGACGACGTGGTACTGGGCGTTGGTGCCCGGGCGGTCGATGGCGCCGGCGTAGTAGACCTCGTCGCCGACCGCGAACAGTTCGACCTGGTCGCCGACCGCGACGACGGTGCCGGCGGCGTCCCAGCCCAGGACTTTGGGTCGGCCGCCCGGGTCGCTGTTGCGGCGGACCTTGTAGTCGACCGGGTTGACCGCGACGGCTTCGACCCTGACGAGGAGGTCGTGCGGGCCGGGCCGCGGGACGGGCAGCTCGACGTCCACCAGGCTGCTGCCGTTCTCGACCGGCAGGCTCTCGCGGTAGGCGACCGCCCGCATCGTGTCGTGCGGCATCTCGTTCATCTCGTTTCTCCTCGTGATGGTCTTGTTCGCCACGGGTCCCGCCACGGCCGTCCGGATTCCTGATCCGGGAGGGTGCCCCTCTTGGCCTGCGACCCGTTCGGGACGGTACCCCCGGGGACGTAGTAACCTGCAAGGGAGGCTACTTCCCATTGGGAAGCATCGAGGTGGAAGACGCACCGGAGGAGAGTGGACGCCATGGTCATGAGCTGCACGTCGGAGCGGCACGACCACCACGATGTCTACGCGGCGCAGTGCCCGTGCCGCGAGGTACTCGACCTCCTGGCCAACAAGTGGTCCGCGCTGGCCATCGGCGCCATGGGAGAAGGCCCGCAGCGCTTCGGCGCCCTGCTGCGCCGCCTGGAGGGCGTCAGCCCGAAGGTGCTGACCAGCACGCTGCGCCGCCTGGAGGATAAGGGGTTCGTCGACCGGACCGTGTACCCGGCAGTGCCACCGCACGTCGAGTACGCGCTCACGGCGCTCGGGCACAGTGTGGCGGAGCCCCTGGCTCAGCTGCGGTACTGGGTCGAGAACCACCTCGACGAGATCCAGTCGCTCGACCCTGCCTGAGGCTCTGCAGGGGCCGGAAACTCTGCCGGCCTCAGGGCTGCGTGGTGCCCAGGATCAGCTGTCCGACCGAGTCGCGCAGGACGGAGCACGCCTCGGGGTCGAGGCCGTCGTCGGAGACGAAGTAGTCGATCTCGGAGAGCGCGATGAACCGGCTGAGACCCACGACGCCCCATTTGGTGTGGTCGGCGACCACGACCACCTGAGTGGCGCATTCGATCAGAGCGCGGTTGGTCTGGGCTTCCGCCAGGTTCGGCGTCGTTGCCCCGGCCCGTTCGGACACCCCGTGGGCGCCGATGATGAGCAGGTCCACCTGGAGGGAGCGGAGCGCCTGGTCGGCGAGGGGTCCGACGAGCGAAGCCGACTTGGTGGGCGCGCCTCCGGTGAGGAGCAGCGTGGGAGCCGCCGGCCCGGTTTCGGCGCCGGTGGGTCGCAGCAGTTGGGCGACCGGCAGGGAGTTGGTCACCACCGTGAGGGCCGGTACGTCCCGGAGCCGGGCGGCCACCGCATAGGACGTCGTGCCGCCCGAGATGGCGACGACACTGCCCGGTTTCACCAGGGCGGAGGCGGCCTCGGCCACCGCAGCCTTGGCCCGCGACTCCAGACCGGCTTTCGTCTCGAAGGGCGGTTCGTCTCCGGTGGTGACGGAGGCGCTGATGGCGCCCCCGTGCACCTTCGACAGGGAACCGGTCCGGGCGAGCACGTCGAGATCTCGGCGAATGGTCATGTCCGAGACGCCCAGCTGCTCCACGAGATCGGCCACCCGCACCGCTCCGTCGCGGCGCACGATGTCGAGGATGAGTGCTCTGCGCTGGGGTGCGAGGCGGGCTGCTTCGGTCACGTTTGTCGTCCCGCTCCTCTGCGCGCCATGCGTGGCGGCCGTCAAAGTCACACGGCATTCTTCATGAACGAACAGTCTAGTCGCCGGGTGGCCCCCTTACCGCGTTCTCATGAGATGCGTCTGGCGCCGGCGGCCGGGGTGATGGGGAACAGGTGCGGAATCTGGTATCCGGCCGTGCGGAAGGCGGTGGTGATGGCGATGCCGATGCCCTCCGCCCTGCCCTCTTCCGCCAGCACGATGACGGACCCGCCGAATCCGCCACCGGTCATGCGTGCTCCGAGGGCTCCGTGGGCCAGGGCGGTGTCCACCACCAGGTCGCTTTCGGCACAGGAGATCCGGAAGTCGTCACGCAGCGAGGCGTGGCCGTCGGTGAGGATCGGCCCCAGCGCCGCCAGATGTCCGGCTCGCAGGCGGGAGACGGCGTCGGTGACCCGTGCGTTCTCCCTCACTACGTGCCGGACCAGGGGCAGCAGGTGGGCTGGGAGGGCTCTCCCCGCCCGGGGCAGGTCAGCAGGGGTGAGGTCGCGCAGTGCCGCCAGCCCCAGCAGGCGGGCGGCCCGCTCGCACCCGGTCCGCAGGGCCGCGTACGCGCCGTCGCCGAGGTCGTGCTTCACGCGGGTGTCGACGACCAGCAGGCTCAGGCCCTGGGCTTCCGGGGCGAAGGGGACCTGCTCGTGGGCGCCGGCCCGGATGTCGAGGTGCAGGGCCGCACCGGCGGTGCAGCAGGCGGAGGCCAACTGATCCATGGCCCCGCAGGGCACGCCGGCGAAGCCGTTCTCCGCGCGCTGGCAGATCAGTGCGAGGGCAGGTGCGCTCAGGTTCAGGTCGTAGAGGTCGTTGTAGGCGAAGGCGACCGCACACTCGAGCGCGGCGGACGACGAAAGGCCGGCGCCGACGGGGACCGTGCTGTCGATGTGGAGGTCGGCGCCCCCGAGTCGGTGCCCGGCTTCGCGCAGCGCCCAGACGACCCCTGCCGGGTAGGCGGCCCAGGTGGTGACCACTCCAGGGATCAGCTGGCTGACGCGGAGGTCGAGGACCGGCCCGTCCCCCTGGGCGCTGTGCAGCCGGAGCCGGTCGTCCTGTCGCCTCCTTGCCGCGACCAGGGTGTGCTGGGGGATGGCGATGGGCAGTGCGAAGCCGTCGTTGTAGTCGGTGTGTTCGCCGATCAGGTTGACCCGGCCGGGTGCCGCCCAGACCCCCTCCGGGTGGGCGCCGTGGATGCGTCGGAAGGCCTCTTTCATGCGGTCACCTCGCGTGCGAAGGCCCAGGCGTCGGCCACGATGGCGTCCAGGTCCGGGCGGCTGGGCCGCCAGCCGAGGCGCTCGCGCGCACGCGTCGCGGATGCGACCAGTACCGCCGGGTCGCCGGGGCGGCGGGGGCGGACGATTTCGGGGATCGTCCGGCCCGTGACCCGTCGCACGGAGTCGATCACCTCCCGGACCGTGAAGCCCTCGCCGTTGCCCAAGTTGCAGATCAGATGCTCGCCGGGGCGTGCTGCCTCCAGAGCCAGGAGGTGGGCCTCGGCGAGGTCGGCGACGTGGATGTAGTCGCGTACGCAGGTGCCGTCGCGGGTGGGGTAGTCGTCGCCGTGGACGTCGATGTGCGGCCTTCGCCCCAGGGCAACTTGGAGGACGAGGGGGATGAGGTGCGACTCGGGTTCGTGGCGCTCGCCGAAGCCCGCGTGGGCTCCCGCGACGTTGAAGTACCGCAAGGACACGGCGGCCAGTCCGTGGGCGGCGGCTTCGCCGGTGATCAGGTGGTCGACGGCCAGCTTGGTCGCGCCGTAGGGGTTGGTGGGCAGGGTGCGGGCGTCGTCGGCGATGGGCAGTTCTGCGGGTTCGCCATAGACCGCGGCGGTGGAGGAGAAGACCAGGGTGCGCACGTTCGCGTTCCGCATGGCGGCCATCAGCTCCAGCGAACCGGTCACGTTGTTGCGCCAGTACTTGTCCGGGTCCCGCACGGACTCGGCCACCTGTGAGGAGCCTGCGAAGTGCAGGACCGCGGCGTAGTCGGCGGACAAAAGTGCGGCGGCGTGCGCGAGGCCCCCGCGAACGAACTCGGCTCCCGCCGGGACGGCTTGGTGCACGCCGGTCGACAGGTCGTCGAGCACCGTCACCCGGTGGCCGGCCGCGAGGATGTGGGCCACGACCACGCTGCCGATGTATCCGGCTCCCCCGGTCACCAGGTAGCGGCTCATGATGCGACCTCCCGCAGTCGCGCGGCGGCGGCCTCCGGGGCCACGTCGTTGACGAAGGAGTCCATGCCGGATTCGACCCCGGCGAGGAACTTGAGCTTGCCCGCAGACCTGCGGACCGTGAACAGCTCAAGGTGCAGGGCGAGTTCCCCTCCCCCGGTCCTGGGTGCCTGGTGCCAGGCGGAGATGTAGGGGGTGGGGGCCGTCTGTGTGGGCTCCCCTTCCTGGCGGAACAGCCGGTCGAACCTGCGCAGCAGCTCCAGGTACATCCCGGGGAACTCGGTGCGTTCGGCCTGCGTGAGGTGGGTGAGGTCGGGGACGCGGCGATGGGGGTAGAGGTGCACCTCGTACGGCCAGCGGGCGGCGTAGGGGACGAATGCCGTCCAGTGCTTCCCGGCCAGGACCACGCGTGAGGTGGCGGCCCGCGCTTCGGCCAGCAGGTCTTCGAAGAGGTTTCCGCCGGTGACGGCCCGGTGCGTGTCGGCGACGGCGATCATCTTGGCTGTGCGCGGGGGGACGAAGGGAAAGGCGTAGACCTGTCCGTGCGGGTGCGCGAGGGTGACGCCGATCTCCGCGCCGCGGTTCTCGAAGCAGTACACCTGCTCGACTCCGGGAAAGGACGACAGCCGCTCGGTGCGGTCCGTCCAGGCTTCGAGCACGAGGCGGGCGCGGTCCTCGGTCAGATCGGCGAAGCTCGCTCCGTGTTCGGGCGTGAAGCACACGACTTCGCAGCGTCCGACGCGTCCCGCCAGGGAAGGGAAGCGGTTTTCGAACACGGCCACGTCGTAGTCCGCGGCCGGTATCTCGCTGTGGCGCCCGCCCCCTGAGGGGCACAGGGGGCACGCGTCGGTCGGCGGATGGTGGACGCGTCCCTGACGGTGCGAGGCGATCGTGACCCAGTCCCCCGTAGCCAGATCCAGGCGCAGCTCAGGATTGCTGTCGACGGACTCCAGTGCACGCCGGTCGACCGTGTCGCGTTCGGCGCTCTCATCGAGGTCGTAGTAGATCAGTTCGCGGCCGTCCGCGAGCTTCGTCGAGGTTCTCTTCACGGAAACGTGCCCGTCTCTCGGAGTACGGTACGGCGCTGTCGCAAGCCATACGTCGACAAGAGTAAACAGAACTCAACTAAAGTCAACGTTCGGTCCTGTCAGGTGCGCGCCTGGTGGTGTGCGCCGCGAGGAGAGCCCTTCGCGTTGCGCCGCCGCAGCAGGACGAGAGCGCCGCCTGCCAGGATTGCGGCGCCGCCCACGGCGCTCCCGATGACGGCGGTCCGGCCGCTCCCGTGCGCGGTCGCGCCGGTCCGCGCCTCGTGCGCCGCCTCACCGGGAGCGGCGTCACCTCCGCCAGGAGCGTCGACGGCCGGGGCGGGCGGGGAGCTCGCGGGCGAGCCTGTGGGGGTGGGGCCGGGCGACAGTGTCGGGGACGGCGAAGGCGAGGCTTCGCCACCGGGTCCGGTCGCACGGACCTCCGGGCGGGGACCGGCGGTCGTGCTGGTGATGACGATGTCATCGATGAAGAGGACCGCCTCGGACGCTCCGGCCCGCTTCGCCGGCCCCTTCTCGGGGCGCCAGCTGGGGCGGTAGGCGCCGATCCTGAAGTGCGGTGGATCGCCGCGGTGGTAGTTGTTGGCGCCCTGGTGGGAACCCACGGTGACGCCGTCCCGCACGATGGAGATCGAGCCGGGCCTGCCGGGGGCGGACCATGCGATGTCGAAGGTCCACCGGTTCCAACGGCCCGGACGCGCGGCGCCGAGCGGGATGACGGCCTCCTGTATCTCGCCACCGGTCATCCAGTGGACCTTCAGCTGCCAGTTGCCGCCATGGACCGAGAGTGCGACGACGGGTTTGATGCCGCCGCCGTCGTCCTGCGTGCTGAACCACTGGGCGACGATGGTGTCGAGGTCCCGTTCCTGCCAGTCAGCGGGGAGGTAGTTGGCGAATCCGAAGCGATGACTGCCTGCGTCCAGGCCCTTGATGACCAGTTCGGACTTGAACGAGCGTCCGTCGTTGGGGATGTTCACTCGCGCGGCCTGCCCCGCCTTCCCTCCCGGCGCGGGTCCGACCAGGACGCGGCCGAAGCCGTTGATCGCCATGAACGGCAGCTTCTGGGAGGGGGACTCGAAGTCGTACGACACCGAATCGGCGGCGGCTGCCGGAGAGGCGGCGGCCAGGCCGGCGACGAGCAGGGTGCTGGTGCAAGCGGCGAGGAGGCGGGTCGGGCGAGCGGCGGGCATGGCGTGGCTCCTTGCAGGAGTAGTCGGTGGGCACTGCGGCCGCACGATCGGCGGAGGGGACGCGTGGGGCGAGACCGGAGGACGGCGAAGCCGGCAAGGTCTTCTCAAGACCGCCGCTGCACCGCGGGCAGTGGGTAACAGGGAACCGATGCGGTGGGCCGGGTGCTGGGCCTTCACGGCCGGCGGAGCGTCGCGGCACCCGCTCGACGGACCGGCAACATGGCTGACTGCGGCATCGGTCGGGCTCCGGGGCCGTGCTGGTCCCACTGCGCGAAGGCGGCACCCTGCATGCGCAGCCCGAGGAGTCCCGACGGATCGACGAACACGCTCTCGCAGGGGCAACGGCACTGCCACGCCTGCCCGGCCGCTCCCAGGGGCAACGCCACCGTTGCCGGGGGGTGCCGGGCCGAAGCAGTGCCTCGGTCACCGCACAGGTCAGCGGCGGCCACCGCGCCGGCCCCGAGGAGGCCCTTGCGTGGGCGCCGGACAGGGCCGGGGCACGGTGGAGCCAGGTGGAGGACGCGTCGGAACCGGCGCGGTACCGGGGGTGTGCGAGTCGCTGACGGCGGCGTACACCGCCTCGCCCGGCGCTTCCCGGTCGAACGGATGACGACCCCGGGCAGTCCGGTACAGCGTGACGCCCAGGGACCGGAGGTCACCGGCGGCCAGGCGTCGGCGCCACGCAGGCGTTCCGATGACCGTTCGGGGGACGTGAAGCACCTTCACGGCCACGGGCCGCCCTTGTCCCTCCACTCGCCGTTCCCCGCTTTCGTTCCACCCGACCGTACGGCGGACCATAACGCCATTCCGCATATCCGGCCAAGAGGTGTCGGCGAATACATGGCGCGGCCGCCCGATGCTCCAAGTGGCGGGAAGCGTCATGGGTTTCGGGCCGCTTCGCCCTCCTTCCCAATTGTTGACACCCGCCGGATCCGGCTCATCGGCGCCCTGAATTCTTTCCGAGCCCAAGTGGCATTTCTGTACTCATGTACCGGGGTGCCGCAAGCTCGACCCGCGCGGAGCGCGCACCGACCGGCGGAGGCCGCCGTGAGCGTCGTACCGGACCGTGAAGCCGGCGCCTACGCACAGGGTGCGCGCTGCGCCGTACCACTGATGGCCCGACGGTCCGTCGCCTCAGGCGCTGTGGGTGTCTGCCAGAACCAGCCGGCCGACCTGCTCGCCGAGGACTGTGCGCGCTTCCTCGGCAAGGCCCTGGTCGGACACGAAGTAGTCGATGTCGGACAGCTCCGCGAACCGGCTCAGGCCCACGACGCCCCACTTGCTGTGGTCGGCCACAACCGCCAGCCGGGTCGCGGCGGAGATCAGCGTGCGGTTGGTCTCCGCCTCCGCGAGGTTCGGGGTGGTCACGCCGGCGCGCTCGGATACGCCGTGCGCACCGACAATGAGGAGGTCGACCTGCAGCGAGCGGATCGACTGGTCCGCCAACGGCCCGACCAGGGAGGCGGACTTGGTGGGCGCTCCACCTGTGACCAGCAGGGTCGGGGCCGCGGCACCGTCTTCCGCCCCGAACGACCGCAGCAGCTCCGCGACGGGCAGGGAATTGGTCACCACGGTCAGGTTCGCAATGTCGCGCAGACGGTGGGCAACGGCATACGTCGTCGTTCCACCGGAGATCGCCACGACGCTTCCGGGCTGGACCAGTTGGGCGGCCGCTTCGGCGAGGGCGGCCTTGGCCGCCGACTTCAGGGTGGACTTGGTCTCGAAGCCGGGCTCGTCGCACGTGGTGCCCGAGGTGCTCACCGCGCCACCGTGCACCTTCTCGACCGACCCGGTCCTCGCGAGGACGTCCAGGTCGCGGCGGATGGTCATGTCGGACACGCCGAGCTGCTCCACGAGCGCGGCAACTCGCACCGCCCCCTTGCGGCGAACGGTTTCGAGGATGACTTCTCGCCGCTGAGCCGCCAGCGGTGCCGAATCCGTCACAGTCCCACCCATTGATCTCTAGCGAATTCCGGACAGAGATCAATTGTACACTGCATCCAATAAGGCTGGCCAAGTGGTTCACAGGACCTCCCCCGAACTCATGCAGCAAAGGGCGTATTTGCCGGGTTCGTATCCGATCGACCGGCCCCGGATGACCGCCCCCGCCCTTTTGTCCGCGCGAGCACCCATGCCGTATAGCGGCGGTGTGCCGCGAATGACCGACTCCGGTCCGCTCGCCCTCCCTGTACTCGATTGCGTTTCGGGCCCGGCGAATTTCTCACCCGGCGGGGCCCGCCCCGGGGGACGGGCCCCGCCGTACCGACCGCGCCGTACCGCGCCGTACCGCCGTCGTGCGTGCCCGGGTCAGTGCGGCAGGCCGACAGCCCGTTCGCCGCTGCGGCGCTGCTGGATGACGACAGCGGCCACGAGGAGTGCGCCCTGGGCGACGTTCTGCCAGAAGGTGTTGATGCCCTCGACGGTCAGTCCGTTCTCCAGGGCGCCGAGAAGTGCGACGGCGAGGAGGGTGCCGCCGATGCCGCCCTTGCCGCCCTTGAGCGCACAGCCGCCCAGCGCGGCTGCAGTGATGGCCTTGAGTTCGAGGCCCTCGCTGCCCGAGACGGGCTGCCCCGAGCCGGTCCGCGCGGTCAGCAGGATGCCCGCGACCGCCGCGACCACGCCGATGAGCGCATAGACGGCCACCAGGTACTTGTTGATGTTGATGCCTGCCAGGCGCGCCGCGGTGTCGTTGCCGCCGATCGCGTAGACGTTGCGGCCGATGTCCGTGTACTTCAGCATGACGTGCACTGCGAGGGCCACGACCACCAGGATCCAGATCATGACCGGTACCCCGGCGATCTTTCCCCGGCCGAGGAACACGAAGAAGGGGTCGTTGAGTACGTAGCCCTGCGCGCGGCCGCCGGAGATGAGCTGGGCCACGCCCTTGTAGGCGGCCAGGCCCGCGAGCGTGGCGATGGTGGGGTTGACCCGGCCGTAGACGATGGCCACTCCGTTGACCACACCGACGAGGATGCCGATTCCGATCGCGGCGGCCATCCCGAGGTAGGGGTTGGATCCGCCGGACGTGAATACCATGGCGCTCACGACGGATGCCAGGCCGGCCTGGGAGCCGACGGATATGTCGAGGCCTCCGCAGATGATCACGACGGTCTGCACGATGGCGAGCAGGCCGGTGATCGTCGCCGCCTCGCCGATGACCTGGATGTTGGCGAGACTGAGGTAGTTGTCGTTCAGGAACCCGAACAGGGCCAGGACGAGGACGAGGGCGCCGATCAGGCTGAGGTTCTGCCCTCCGAGCGAGGAGAGCAGAGCTCCCGCCGTCTTCCGCGCCGGGGCGGGGAGGCTCTCGGTGGTGGCCGGCGTCTGGGTGGTGGTCATCGAGCGTCTCCATCGGCGGAGTCGGTGAGCGGTCGGTCGGATGCGACGGGGGCGAGGTCGTCGGCCATGGCGAGGTTGAGGATGGCTTCCTCCGTGGCTTGCGACCGGTCGAGTTCGCCGGTGATGCGACCGTTCTGCATCACGACGATCCGGTCGGCGAGCCCCAGGACCTCGGGGAGTTCGGAGGAGATCACCAGCAGGGCGACCCCCTCGCGGGCGAGGTCGGCGATGATGCGGTAGATCTCGGCCTTGGCTCCGATGTCGATCCCGCGCGTCGGCTCGTCCAGGATCAGGACCTTGGGCTTGCGCAGCAGCCAGCGGGCGAGGACGACCTTCTGCTGGTTGCCGCCCGACAGTTTGCGCACCTCGTGTTCGATCGAGGGGGTGCGCACCCGCAGCCGGTCGGAGAAGTCCTGCGCCACCGCCTTTTCCTGGCGGCTCTGGACGAAGCGCCAGCGGCGCAGGCGCTCCAGGCTCACCAGGGAGGTGTTGTCCCGGATCGAACGGTGGAGGAACAGCGCCTGGGCCTTGCGCTCCTCGGGGGCGAGTCCGATGCTCGCGCGGATCGCGTCGCGGGGGCCGCGCAGACGCAGGGGGCGGCCGTTCACGCAGACGCGGCCCGATCGGATGGGCCGGTCGCCGGCGAGGGCGAGGGCCAGCTCGGACCGCCCGGCTCCCATGAGCCCGGCCAGGGCGACGACCTCTCCGGCGCGGACCTGGAGGTCGATCTCGCTGACGTCGTCCGTGGTGACGCCTTCCAACTGGAGGACCACCTCGTCGCGGGCGACGTCCTGGCGGACGAACAGGGAGGACAGGTCACGGCCCACCATCAGGCGGACGACCTCCCCCTCGCTGGTGTTGCGGGCCTCCAGCACGCCGGCGACGGTGCCGTCGCGCAGGACGGCGATGCGGTCGGCGAGGCGGAAGATCTCCTTCATACGGTGGGAGACGTAGATGACGGCGATGCCCTGGTCCCTGAGCCGGTCGATCAGAGCGAAGAGGGCTTCGACCTCGTTCTCGGAGAGGGAGGAGGTGGGCTCGTCGAAGGCGATGACTTTGGCCTCACCGGTCAGCGCCCGCAGGATTTCCACCAACTGGCGCTGTGCGGGGGTGAGTTCCGAACCGAGCTGATCGGGGTGGATGACCTTCTCGAATCCGAGCCTGGCCAGGTCCGCGGTGATGCGGCGGCGCAGCTCCGCCCGGTCGAGGCGGCGCAGGGCGGTGCGCGGCAGGGCCCCCGCGTACACGTTCTCGGCGACCGAGACGTGCGGGATGATCTCGGGCTCCTGGGGGATGATGCGGATCCCGGCCTTGTGGGCGTCGTGGGGAGACGACAGGGTCCGCGGGCGCCCGTCCCAGAGGATGCTGCCCTCGGTGGGCTGGTGGTCACCGGTGAGGATCTTCAGCAGGGTCGACTTGCCCGCTCCGTTCTCTCCCATGAGGGCGGTCACCCGGCCCCGGGGGAAGGTGAGCGTGACGCCGCTGAGCGCCTGTACCGCGCCGAACCGTTTGGTGATGTTCTCGACGGAGACCTCTCCGCCGGGATCCGGGGCGGGGGCGGGTGGCTCTGTACCTGCTGTGGTCATGGGGGCCTCGCAAGCTGGGGTTACGTGGGGCATCCGTTCCAGCGACGCTGCTGGTCGGCGGTGGTGCGGACGGGTGGCGGGTACGGCCCGCCGGTGCGGCGGGCCGTACCCGTCCCGGTCGCGGGCGCGGGCTCAGCTGCAGGTGACGCCCGCTTCCTTCCAGTTGGAGGCGTCGACCATCTTGGTGGGGGCGAAGGCTTCCTTGGGGAAGTCCTTGCCGTTCTTGAGCTTGTCGTAGATCGTCTGCACCGCCAGGGCGCCGACGTCCCGGCCGTTGATGAAGAGTGCGGCCTTCATCCCGGACGGCTTGCCGGAGCTCCAGTTCTTGCAGGCGAGGTAGGCGCCGAGGCCGACGCCGATCACGTTGTCGGCCGTGAAGCCGGCGTTCTCCAGAGCGGTGACCCCGCCCTGGACGTTCTCGTCGTTGCAGCCCCAGACCACCCAGTGCTTCACGGAGGCGTTGGCGGTGATGGTCGCGGCGATCTTGTCCTGTGCGCCCGTCGGGGAGTTGTCGGTCGGCACGTCGATGTTCTGCACGGGCGTGCCCGCGCCTTCCGCGAACGCCTTCTTCGAGGCGTTGACACGGTCGGTGCAGACGGTGACGTCCTGCTTCCAGGCCGATATCGTGCGCGTCTCCGCCGGGTTCCAGCCGGCCTTCTTGAACTCCTCGGCGGCTCGCTTGCCGACCTCGCCGCCCATCTGCTCCCCGCTGAACCCGATGCGGGGCACCAGGTCGTCGGCGCCGCAGGCGGACGGGTCCGGGCCGGTGCTGCAGATCTGGTCGTCCGACGTCAGGAGGGCCACCTTGCCGGTCTTCGCCAGCTGCACGACCTGCGGGCCCACGGCCGGGTCGGGCACGACCACGATCAGCCCGTTGGTCTTCTGCGAGATGGCAGCCTGGGCCTCACTCACGGTCTTGTTCGCATCGTTGCCCAGGTTCACCACCTTCAGGTCGATCCCGAGTTCACTCGCCTTCGCCTTCGCGCCGGCGGCCTCGCCGATGAAGTACTCCTGGTCGCCCTGCTTCTGCAGGTAGGTCAGGGAGATCTTCCCGTCGACCTTCCCGACGTCCGCGGCGGCGCCCGTCGTCTCCTGACCACTGGAACACGAGGAGAGGACGAGCATGGTGGCCAGGCCCAGGGCCGCGGCCGCTACCGGGCGGCGGTGGTGGTGAGTGAGCATGTCGATCCCTTTGCTTGAACGGGTCGCAAGCGACCAGTGGGGCACGTGCGATGGGGTGGGTTCGGTCCGGCCGCCCTGTGAGCGCCGCCGGTGCTGAGGGTCCCTGGAGGCTCCGAGGGAGGGGTGTCCGGCCTCGGCGGACGAGTCCCCGCAGACGATCCCCACGGGGGAATCCGCCACAGTCAGGCGTTTTCAAACTTGATGCAACAGAGAAAAGCGCCGTTTCCGCCATAAGTCAACAGTGTGAACCGTGGGTTTCGGATTGATGCACCCCTGTGACCTCCAGCGACCCAGAGGGTGACCAGGTCGCCGCGGGCAGCATCTGCCGGGGCAAACGGCCCTAGGCGCAGGCCGGAAGGCCGCGCGGCGCGGCGCCGCCACGGGCACGCGTCGACGCCTTCCGCCTGCGTTGGTTTCTATCGGAACATGTCTGAAATTGTTTGACTACTGGGTCAAGGCGTCTGCACCGTGGGCTCGTTCCAGCGCTGTTCCGCCGACGGGCCTGTGCGGCCGAAGGTGACGGGCGCTCCGGGCTCGCCGCTCCCGGACGTCACGGCGTAGCCCGGTGCTATCCGGGGCTTGATGCGCCCGGTCGCATCGGTGGAGAACACCAGGTTGTCGCCCTCGGCCCGGCCGAACGCCGAGCATGTCCAGATCCCTACGCCGTCCCCTGCGGATCCGCGTGCGTCCAGGCAGAAGGCCGGGTTGGCGGCATTGCGCAGGAGCCCCTTCTCATCCAGACGCCACTGCTGCACCTGCGCCCCGGCGCGGCAGCGCGCGGTGATCACGTCGACGCCGTTGGCGAAGGTGCCGCCGCGGACGTCCAGGCACAGGCCGGTGGCGGAGTTGACGGCCGGAACGTACGCCGACGCCCGGAAGGGCTGTACGGGATCGGTCGTCGCGGAGTCCGTCGTCGGGGTGGGGCTGAGTGCGGGCCCGTCACTGGGCGATGGGACCGTCGCGGAGGGAGACGCGCTGGCGGAACGATGGGGCGAGGCGGATGCGGAAGGGCGCGCCCTGCTCGCCGACGGGACCGGCGACCCCGCGCCGCCCGCCTCGATGTCCGCCCCCGATGGCTGCCCTCGAGTCGCGGTGGGCGGCGGCGCGGGCCCCCAGGCTGCGGGGACGACGAAGGCGAGCGCCGCCGTCGTGATCAAGGCCGCCGCGACGAGGAGTACCCGCGCGTCCGGCTTCCGCATGAGGCCGGACAGCTTCCGGTCGCGAGCGGGCGGCTTCGGCCGGCCTGCGGTCGCAGCCGCAACGGGGAGGGGCACCGTGTCCTCGGCGTCCGGGCCCGTGCCGTAGCGGGATGCGGCGGAGGCGTGGAGCGCGCCGGCAGGACCAAGCAGGGAGCCGGCCAGCAACGGGCCCGGGGTGTCGCAGAGGGCGACCAGGCCGCGCAGCGCGGCAGCGCACCCGGGGCAGTCCTCGACGTGCAGCGTCAGGTCCGGGTTCTCCCGGACGTCGGCGCGCACCGCGGCGGCATCGAGCATGCGCGCGTACTCGGGACAGTGCGGGGCGGGCCGAGCCTGCAGGTGAACACGCAGGAAGGCGTCCCGGCAGGCGGCCAGTGCCCGGTGAGCCAGGTCCGGCACGGCGTCGGGCCGGTCACCCGTGATCGTCGCGACGTCCTCGTCCGGCTCCCGTTCGACCACGGAATGCCACAGGACCGCCTGCGTGCGGGGCGACAGGGTCGCGAACCCCTTGCGGACGAATGACTGGAGGCCCGGGTCCCGCGGGACATCGGCGGCGTCGGTCGACTCACTGGACACCAGTGCCAGCAACGACAGGCGAGGGGGACGGTCCACGGCGTCGGTCGTGGTGGCCAGCACGTCGATGAACCGCACGATCGCTCGGTCCGCGGCGCGTTGGGCCGGCAGCGGGTCGCCGTCCGCGGCGATGCGGGCGAAGGCGGAGACCCTCGGGCCATGGCGTCGGCGCAGCTCGGTCTCGGCCGTCGGGGCGGCCGGGCCCGCGGCGCGGATGGTGTCACACAGTTGCTGGTCGGTCATGCGACTCACAACGGAGGGGTGGTCTGTCGACACGTAGGACATCCTCGGTGGGGAGGGAGAGTCGCCCTATTGTTCAGGACACGACACGCCTCTCGATAGTTCTTATCGGCGCGAATTCGGGAAAGCGTCCTCGGAAAATACATCCGTCGCATTTCCGGGCAGGGCGAGCCACCGGAGTTCTCCATAACGAGAGCTCCGGTTTTCATTTCACCTGCCGCCGACCTGGAAATAGGGGCAGCACAACATTGACCGCACCGGTCGGCGCGCCTCGAGCATGACGGCAGCGCCCACCCTTGCACCGAACAGAATCAGACATTCGCGCAAGGAAGTCAACACTGACGATCTTGCGTGATTGATCACGGAACCCGCCGGTACCCCAAGGCTCGCTTGGGTAGTGACGATCCGCCTTATTGACAGAAGGTCGAACAGTTCAAGACACGGGTGCCTGTTGCGGCTCAGGAGGAGAGCTCGACGCAACCCGGGTCGCACGTTTAGCCGATCGTTATCAATCAGGCGTCCACGGGGCTGGATTCAAGACCTTCGCACACAGTAGATTCACCGATCACCCCCTCCTTCACCACAAGGCCGTCCACAGCGGACGACCTTCGGGAGCACCCTCTACGCGTGGGCCCCGGCAATTCAAGAGCCGTATGGCGTGAAGCACCGAGGGCTCATTCTGCTTTTCCCGGAACAGCCGACTGGAGTTTGGTGAGCACCCCCTTCTGTCCTCGCTGCGGTGACCCCCTCCGCTGTGATTGCGGCCCCGCGCACCACGACGCGCGCGCAGGGCGGGCCACCGCCCCGGCGCAGTTCGACCGCGACTGGGTCAGGCCGTACATCGCCCCGCACGAACCCGCGCCGGCGGACGAACCGACCACCATGAGCACCGCCACCGTGTCGTGGGTCGTGACGCAGGTCGTGCACGAGAGCGGCCCACCGCCCGGCGGTCACGCCTTCGGCCAGCCCGTTGTCATGAGCAGACCGACGGACCACCGGGCGCACCGGCCCGCGAAGCAGCGCCGTCCGTTGCGCGTCACCGCGGCCCTCGCCACCCTGATCGGCTCCGCGGCCATCGCGGGTACGTACGCCTTCGCCCGGAGCCAGGAATCCGGGGAGGCGGCGGCGCAGGCGCCCGCGAGCCGGCTCGACGTACTCGATGTGGAGGACGAGCCGAGCGTGCCGCCCGAGGTGTCCCGGACTCCCGCCCCGCCCCCGAGCCCACCTCGGCGCACCACGCCGACGGCCGGGAGCAGCCCGGTGCGTACACCGTCGGCGGCGCCGTCCGCGCACTCCGCGGGCACACCCGCGGGTACGGACGCTGCGCCGGCCGTCGGACAGCAATCGGGCAGCCCGAGCACTCTGCCGTCTTCTCCCCCGTCGTCGGCGGCCCCTTCCGAGAAGCCGACGCTGCGCCGCCACGACTCCGGGCCTCAGGTCGTCGATCTGCAACGGCGTCTCACGCAGCTGGGGTTGTGGTCCCTCCCCCTGCGAGGACGTTACGACCAGCACCTCGACGACGCGGTGCAGCGGTTCCAGGCGAAGTACGGCGTCCGCGGCGACCCGGCGGGGGTCTACGGCCCGGCCACGCGACGGCGGCTGGAGTCCTTGACCTCCTGATGCCCGGGCGACTGGCGTGCCCGGACCGTGCGGGGGTTCAATGGCTCACCATTCGGCCAGGGAGCCGTCGCCCCGCCGCCACACCGGGTTGCGCCAGCGATGGCCGGTCTCGGCGGCGCGTTCGACGGCCTTCTCGTCGACGTCGATGCCCAGTCCGGGCGCGGTGAGCAGGGCGACGTGGCCTTCCTCGTAGCGGAAGACGGACCGGTCGGTGAGGTAGTCCAACAGGTCCGACCCCGCGTTGTAGTGGATTCCGAGGCTCTGCTCCTGGATCAGCAGGTTGGGGGTGGCGAAGCCGACCTGGAGGCAGGCGGCCAGCGCGATGGGGCCGAGCGGGCAGTGCGGTGCCAGCGAGACGTCGTGGGCCTCCGCCATCGCCGCGATGCGCCGCACCTCCGAGATCCCGCCGGCGTGCGAGAGGTCGGGCTGGGCCACGGCGATTCCCTGCTGGAGCACCGGCTTGAAGTCCCAACGGGAGTAGAGCCGTTCTCCGGTGGCGATGGGGATGCTGGTGGAGCGCACGACCTCGCCGATGTGGGCGCTCATCTCGGGAACCACCGGTTCCTCGATGAAGAGCGGCAGGTACGGCTCCAGGAGGGGAAGCACCCGCCTCGCCATGGGGAGGGTGAGGCGGCCGTGGAAGTCCACGGCGATGTCGAAGCCGTCGCCGACCTCTGAACGGACGCTCTCCACCCGTTCGACGATGTCGCGGACGGCCTGTGGTGTGTCGATCAGTTCCAGCTGGGGCGAGGCATTCATCTTGATGGCTGTGAAGCCCTCGGCCTTGCGGGCGGCGGCCTGTTGCGCGACGTCGGCCGGGCGGTCTCCGCCGATCCAGCTGTAGACCCGTGCCCGGTCCCGGACGTTGCCGCCGAGCAATTGCCACACCGGCACGCCCAGCGCCTTGCCGGCGATGTCCCACAGGGCCTGGTCGATGCCCGCGACGGCGCTGGAGAGGACGGGGCCTCCTCGGTAGAAGCCGCCCTTGGTGAGGACCTGCCAGTGGTCCTCGATGCGCAGGGGGTCCTGCCCCACGAGGTAGTCGGAGAGTTCCTCGACGGCCGCGGCGACGGTGTGCGCGCGGCCCTCCACGACCGGTTCGCCCCAGCCCGTGATGCCCTCGTCCGTGTCCACCCGCAGGAAACACCAGCGGGGGGCGACCAGGTAGGTCCGCAGGGAGGTGATCTTCACTTGGACTCCTTCTTGACGGTCCAGCCGCCGTCCACGGTCAGGTTGGTGCCGGTGATGTACGAGGCGTCGTCGGACGCGAGGAAGGCGACGGCGGCCGCCACCTCCTCGGGGTTGCCCAGCCGGCCGAAGGCGGTGGCACGGGCCGACAGGAGGCGGTCCTCTTCGTCCACGTCCTGCCAGTTCTCGGTGAGGATGGGGCCGGGCAGTACGGAGTTGAACCGGACGTCGGGTCCGTACTCGACCGCGAGCTGGCGGACGAGTGCGCACATGCCCCCCTTCGCCGCGGCGTAGGCCGGATAGCCGGGCAGGCTGCACAGCGCGTGCACGCTGGACGTGGCGACGAAGGACCCGCGGGCGGCGCGCAGATCGTCGAGGAAGGTCCGTACGGCCAGGTAGGGCGCCTTGAGGTTGACGGCCATGTCGCGGTCCCAGTCGCTGCCGACGAGCTCGTGGGCGGCGGCATGGGTGTGGGTGAAGGCGTTGCTGTGCACGACGGAGGCCGGGCCGAACAGCAGATGGGTGCGGACTTTCAGGGTCCGCCAGTCCTGTTCGGAGGAAACGTCGCAGGGTACGAACTCGGCGCGTCCGCCGTCCTCGCGGATCTTCCGGGCGAGTGCGGTACCCGCCCGCTCGTCTATGTCGGCGAGGACGACTGAGGCGCCTTCGGCGGCCAGGCGTACGGCGCTTGCCGCGCCGATGCCGGACGATGCGCCGGTGACGACGGCGGTGCGCCCTGTGAATCGGTTCATGGGTGGTCTTTCGTGTGGTGTGGCGGGACGGAGCGGCGGGGAGGCCGCGCGGGTCAGCGGACGATGTCTTCGCCGTGGAGGAGGTCCAGTTCGGCGCGACGGGGAAGTCCCTCCCAGTCGCCGGGCGCGGCCACCGCGAAGGCCCCGCAGGTCGCGGCGAGCCGGAGCCGCCCGGGGAGCGGCGCGCCGTCGAGGTGTCCGGCGAGGTATCCGGCGACGAAGGCGTCGCCGGCCCCGATCGGGTCCACCGGGGTGACCGGCACGATGTCCTGGACCGCCTCGCCGTCGTGGGTGGCCGCGAGGGCTCCGCGGGCGCCGAGTTTCACGACGGCTTCGCGCGGCCCGCGGGTGATCAGGGCGCGGGCCATGGCGATGGGCTCCGCCTCGGGGACGATCAGGGTGGCCTCGTCGGGGCCGGCGAAGACGATGTCCGCGCGGGCCACGAGATCGGCCAGTTCGGCGGCGGCCTCCTGCCGGGTCCACAGCCGCGCGCGGTAGTTGAGATCCAGGCTGACGGTGACGCCCGCGGCGTGCGCGATGTCCACGGCGTGCCGAACGGCGGCCCGGGGTCCGGCGCCGAGGGCGGGGGTGATCCCGGTGATGTGCAGGATGCGGGCGGCGCCGACGCGTTCGGGGTCGATGTCCTGCGGTGCGAGGCGCGAGCCTGCGAGACCGTGACGGTAGTAGGCCACGCGTGTGTGGTCAGGGGTGCGGCGTTCGCGCAGCATGAGTCCGGTCGGCGCGGTGTCGTCGACGCGCGCGCGGGTGACGTCCACGCCCTCACCGCGCAGCCCGTCGAGGATCATCCTTCCCGCGCTGTCGGCCCCGACCCGTCCGGTCCAGGAAGCCCGGTGGCCCAGTCGGCTGACGCCGATCGCGACCGTGGCCTCCGCACCCGCGAATCCCAGGCGGAGCGAGGTCCCGGTGGCGAGCGGGCCGGGCCGGTCGGTGGCCAGGACGGCCATGACTTCCCCGAGGGTGACGAGGGCGCTCATGAGCGGATGCCGTCCAGCAGGGTGGTGCCGCGTTCCCGGAGGGCGTCCAGGTCTCCGCCCTCACAGGCGTCCCCGATCAGCGGAGAGCCCATGCCGAGGGCGGTCGCCCCGGCGGCGAGGTAGGCGGGGGCCTGGTCGAGGCCGATTCCTCCGGTGGGAACGAGGGGGACGTGCGGCAGGGGTGCCCGGACGGCCCGCAGGTAGTCAGGGCCGCCGGCCGAGGCGGGGAAGAGCTTGACCATGGTGGCTCCCGCATGCCACGTCGCCACGATCTCGCTCGGTGTCAGCGCCCCGGGGATCACCGGAACGCCCAGGCGGCGGGCCTCTCGGATGACGTCCAGGCAGGTGGCCGGGGTGATGAGGTAGGTGGCACCGGCCTCCACGGCGCGCATGGCGTCGGCCGGTGTCAAGACGGTTCCCGCTCCGAGGGCGGTACCGGCCGGCTTGGACTCGGCGTATTCGCGCAGCGCGTGCAGGACGCCGGGTGTGGTCAGGGTGAACTCCATGGCCCGGATGCCCGTTTCGTGGAGGGCATCGGCGGTGGCGGCGAAGTGGCGGGGCGATCCTGAGCGCAGGATGGCTATCACGGGGGCCACGGCGAGTGCGTGCGTCAGGTCGGTCGTCATACGGAACCTCGGTGTTCGTGAGGGCTGGTGGGGTACGAGGAGGCGCGCGCCGGGTCGTCGGCGAACGGCGGGACCGGCATGCCCCGGGTGCCGGGTCGGCAGACGAAGATCCGGCCGGCGTCGGGCTCGGCCGCGAGCTGTCGGGCCGTCAGCCCATCGGCGGCAGTGGTGATCATGAGCAGGTCGAGGCCGGGGCCGGCGAAGGCGCAGCTGGACACCTGGGAGGCGGGCACGGTCACGACGGCGTGCAGTTCGCCGTCCGCGGTGTAGGCCCTGACCTGCCCGGCCCCCCACACCGCGACCCAGACCCGCCCTTCGGCGTCGACCGCCAGGCCGTCGGGCAGGCCCGCGGGTCCGGTGTCGGCGAAGGGACGGCGGTTGGAAAGGGCCCCGGTCGCGGCGTCGTAGTCGAAGACGTCGACGCGGCGCGTCGGGCTGTCCGCGTAGTACAACTGCCGGCCGTCGGGGCTCCAGCCGAGGCCGTTGGATATCGAGACCTGCCCCAGCAGAGTCGTCACCGTGCCGTCGGGGTCGAGGCGGTACAGGGCGCCCGCCTCGGCGGTCGTGTCGTACGCCATGGTCCCGGCCAGCAACCGGCCCCGGGGATCGCATTTGGCGTCGTTCATCCGCCTCGGCGTCCCGTCGTCAGGCACGGCGGGGGCCACGAACTCCGACACCGCTCCGGCCTCGTCGATCCGCAGGAAGGTGGTTCCTGCGGCCGCGATGAGCCCGCCGGATGCGCAGGGCGCGACGGCTCCCACGGGTCGGTCGAGACCCACGGTGGTCGTCAGACGCAGATCCGGGAGGCCGCTGTCGTCGTCGCGGTCCACCAGGTCGCCCCGGTGGACAAGTCCCGCGGTGATGTCCACCCACAGCAGGTCGCCGTGGGCGGCGTGCCAGACGGGTCCTTCGGTCAGCCGTCCCGGCCCGGGCGCGCAGGGCAGTGCGGTCAGGTGCATGTGTCGCTCCTCTCTCGGCGACGAAACTCTAAGAGTTCTTCTAACCCATGTAAATACTCATCTTCCAATGCATGGAATAAGCTCGGCGGGGAGACAGGGCCTTGGCATGACGGGAAGGAAGCGCGCTTCATGGCGAAACGCACCGCGCAGGACATCCGCAGACGCAACCGGTTCGACGCCTTGCGCTGCGTCTTCGCCGCCCCGGGCCCGGTGAGCCGACAGGAGATCGCCGCGGCGACGGGACTGTCCTTCGCGACCGCCGCCAATCTGGTGGCCGAGCTGCTGGAGGCGGGGGTTCTCCGCGAGGCCGGCCGCGAGGACTCCCAGGGAGGACGCCCGCGGGCCCGCCTGGCGGTCAACCCGGACCGAGGAGCTCTGATCGGGATCGACGTGGCGGAAACGTCCGTCGAGGTCGAACTGTTCGATCTGGCGCTGACCGTGCTGAGCAGCGTGCGGCTGCCGTTGCCGCAGGCGGATGTCCGGCCGGACCACGTCATCGACACCATCGTGGCCGGGGTGGAGGGGCTCCTGGGCGCAGCGGACGCACCCCCGCGCATCCTCGGCGCGGGGATCAGCATTCCCGGCTTCGTGGAACGCGAGGGCGGCGTGTCCGTCTTCTCGCCCTACTGGTCCTGGCGGGATGTACCCCTGCGCTCCCTTCTCGCCGAGCGCCTGGCGATGCCCCTCTACCTGGACAACCCGCTCAAGGCCGCCACCGTCGCCGAGATGTGGTTCGGCGCCGGACGCGAGGTCGACGACCTCGTCGTACTGACCCTCCGGGCCGGCGTCGGGGCAGGCATCGCGGTCGACGGGGCGCTCTACCGGGGCGCCACCAACAGCGCCGGCGAATGGGGACACACGTGCCTGGTCCGCGGCGGCCGGGAATGCAGGTGCGGCAGGCAGGGCTGCGTCGAGGCCTACGTCAGCACCCGGGGCATCGCCGACACCGTGCGGGAACTGGACGCGGACAGCCCGTTCCTGGACGCCGACGAGGACGCCGTGGTCACCAAGGTCGCCAACGCCATGGCGGAGGGCGACGCAGTGGCGGCTGAGACGGTTGCACGAACCGCCCGCCATCTGGGCGAGGCAGCGGCCGATCTGCTCAACCTGTTCAATCCCCAGACCCTGGTACTGGGCGGCTGGGTGGCCGATCGGCTCGGCGATCCGCTCCTGCGGCAGACCCGCGACGTCATCGCGGCGCACGCGCTGCAGGCGACGCTCCAGACGCTCACCTTCCAGCGCAGCACCGTGCCGGACAACCCGGTGACGCTCGGAGCCGCCACCTTCGCCCTCGAGGGCTTTCTCGACGACCGCGAGACCTTCGGCACCGTGGCCGCGGGGCGCCGTGCCGCCAAGGCGGCGAGAGCCCGGACGTCCTGAGAGCGGCCCGTCAACCGGCCGGCGGCGCCGTGCTCTCGCGCACCACCAGAACGGGTGCCACCGATGCCTGGCGCGGGCGGTCCGTCCCACCGGCGATCTGCTCCAGGAGCAGAGTGACGCAGTGGCGGCCCACCGCGTCGAAGTCCTGCCGGACGGTGGTGAGGGGGGCGGGGAAGAACGGGGCCTCGGGAACGTCGTCGAATCCGGTCACGCTCACGTCCTGCGGCACGCTCCGCCCCACCTCCTGCAGGGCGCGCATGACGCCGAGGGCCATCTGGTCGTTGGCGGCGAAGATCGCGGTCACTTCCGGGCGGCCGGCCAGTTCACGCCCCGCGCGATACCCGGAGGCCGCGGTCCAGTCACCGTAGAGCAGCGGCGGTACGGCAGCGCCCGCATCCTTGAGCGAACGGTGCCACGCCTCGGCCCGGCGGCGCGCCGCGTAGGAGTCGCGGGGCCCCGCGACGTGCCAGACCGTACGGTGGCCGAGGCCCAGCAGGTGCGCCACGACGCTGCGGGTGCCTTCGGCCTGGTCGATGTCGACGTTGGCGTAGCGGTGGCCCGTGTCTCCGTCGGCGAAGACCACGGGGACACCGGACGGCAGCCGGAGCTCGGGGGTGTCCAGTATCTGCGACTCGATGAGGATGATGCCGTCCACGGACTGGACCATCAGCTGCTGGAACGCCTGACGTACGGCGGCTCCGGTCTGGGCCCGGGCCCCCATGAAGTTCACGGAGAGGTCCGCCTCGCGGGCGGCGTCGGAGATGGCCGCGAAGGTGCTGGCATTGCCGTAGGCGCTGATGTCGAAACTGATGACCCCCAGCGTGCCGAACCGACCGGTGACCAGCGCCCGGGCCGCCGTGTTGGGCCGGTACCCGAGCATCTTCATCGCCGCCAGCACCCGCTCCCGGGTGGACGCATCGACATTGTCCCGGTTGTTGGCCACGCGGGAGACCGTCTGCGCCGAGACCCCCGCCATCGCAGCGACATCGGCCATCGAAGGCGACTGGCGGCGCGGACGCGACCGCGGCGTCCTGGAGCCGACCTCTCGCGACATGTGAACCCGGCCTCCTGCCCCCTGCTCCGTATGAGCGCGCGGTGCACTCCGTACGGATGCTACCGCTGCGCACGCACTGGGCGGCTCCCTCACGCTACTCGCCGGTTCTCTTGACACCTCCACCCACCGCTTCGACACTCCCCGCAACACGATGTTAACGCAAACATTCGCCGGGATGCCTCGCAGCCAAGCTGCCCCTGCGGCTCAGCCGGGCGTCCTTCCCCGCGTACCGCTCCCGACAGGAGACCAGCTGTGCTCGAACCCAGAACCAGGCCCCGGGACTTGGCCCGCCGCCACATGCGCACCGCCCCAGCGCTCTCGCTCGCGGCCGTCGCCGCGCTCCTGGTCGGTGGTGCGGCGTCACCGTCGGCCTCAGCCGGCCCCGTCCGGGCCGCCGCAGTCCCCGTCCGGCTCGATCCCGGTTACCAGCAGGCGCCGTTCGAGGGATGGGGCACCGCACTCGCCTGGTTCGCCAACGTCACGGGCGGCTGGCCCGACGCCCAGCGCAACCGGCTCGCCGACGCCCTCTTCGGCGCCGACGGACTCGGCCTCACCATCGCCCGCTACAACATCGGCGGTGGCGACAGTCCGACCACCGAGCCCTACATGCGCGCCGGCGCGGCCGTACCCGGCCACTGGAAACAGCCCGACCCCGACACACCCGACGGCTGGGACCCCGACAACCCCGATCACTGGGACCCCTACGCCGACGGCAACCAGCGCTGGTGGCTCAAGGCGGCCAGGACCCGGGGGGCCGACACCTTCGAGGCCTTCTCGAACTCCCCGCCGTACTTCATGACCCGCAGCGGACTCGTCTCAGGTGCGGTCGACCCCTGGCAGGACAATCTCCGCCCCGACCAGTACGAGCGCTTCGCCGCCTATCTGGCCGGAGCCCTGCAGCGCGTACAGAACAGCACGGGCGTCACCTTCGCGTCCGTCTCGCCCGTCAACGAGCCGGGCACCGCCTACTGGCGCGCAGGCGGACTCCAGGAAGGCTCGCACTGGGCCCCCGACTCCCAGGCCCGCGTGATCACGGCGCTGCGCGCCGAGCTGGACCGCAGCGGTCTGCGCACCGCTGTCGCAGCGATGGACGAGACCGACCCGGACATGTTCCGCGCCAACTGGGACAGTTACGGCAGCACGGTCCGCTCCGCCATCGGCCGGCTCAACACCCACACCTACGGCACGAGTGGGCGCAGCGGGGCACGGGACATCGCCAAGGGTTCGCACACACCGCTGTGGATGTCGGAGGTGGACCTCGGGGGCAGGGTCCCGCAGAACTTCACCGACATGAGCCCGGCCCTCGACCTCGCCGAACGCATCTCCGACGACCTCACCCGGCTCGAACCGCGGGCCTGGGTGCTGTGGCAGGCCGTGGAGGACTACGAGAACATGACCCCGGCCCACGAGAACTCCAACTGGGGTCTCATCCAGACCGACTTCACTCCGGCCAACGCCGCCGAGGAGCCACTGCGCAAGAACAAGAAGTACTGGGCGATGGCCCAGTACAGCCGGTTCATCCGGCCCGGCGCCCGCCTCATCGGCACGGACAGCAGCCACACCCTGGCTGCGTTGCGCCCCGGGGGGCAGGGGGCGGTCGTGGTCCACACCAACCCCACGGGTTCGGCCCGGACGATCGCGCTGGACCTCACCGGCTTCCGTGATGTCTCTTCCGCACCGGTGCAGCGCTACACCACGGACGCGACCCGCAACGTCCGCAGGGAGGCCGATGTCTCCATCACCGGCAAACACCTGACCGTGACCCTCGACCCCCGCTCGGTCACAACCCTCGTCATACCGGGTGCCTCCGGCGTCGACCCCGAGAGGACGACACCCGCCGCCGGTCCCCGGCTCCTCGTCAACGATCACAGCGGCCTTGCCCTCACCGCCGCCCCGCCGGGAGCCGGCAGTGCGCTCGTCCAGAACCGCCCGGACCCGTTCGAGCCCGCACAGCAGTGGACCCTCACCAGGTCGGTGCCCGGCGACTGGAGCAGCACGGCCTCCTACCGCGTGACGAACGCGGGCAGTGGGCGGGCCCTGGCCGTCGCCGACGGCGTACTCACCCTGAGCCCCCCGGGGCCGTCCGCTCAGCAGCAGTGGATGCTGTCCACCTCCGGAGACGGACACCACACCCTGGTCAACAGCGCGACCGGCACTCTCCTCGACGTCACCGGCGCCTCCACCGCGACCGGCGCCCCGGTCGGCGCCTACCGGCCCAACACCGGGCGGAACCAGTCCTGGACCTTCCGCGGGAACCCGTCGGGCAGGTAGCACCGATGGCCGAGACGCTCGCTCCGGCAGCGGGTCCCGCGCCGCCAGCAGCGTGCCCGTCCGGAGGGAAGCGTTGCCCGGCATTAACGCGTCGGCCGCCTTGGTTGCGTAAACATGCGGTGTTCCGCCGCCCCGAGCGGCCACACCATCGGAAGGACAACCCACGTGAAACGCAGGTCTCTGTTCAGCGCGGCAGCCGGCGCCGCAGCCCTCGGCACCGTGACCTCGTCGCCGGCCTCGGCGCAGCCCTCCGGCCACTCCCCCACCGCACCGCTGTGCACGTTCAACGTCATCAGCGACATCCAGGGCGACCTGCACGACTTCGCCGTCGCCCTCCGGGACATCCGGGCCACCGCCCCGCACGGCGCGGGGCTCGCGGTCGCCGGTGACATCACTCCGCGCGGCTACGATTTCGAGTACGCGGCGGTCCGGCAGGTACTGGAGCGCGGCCCGCGTCCGCGTGAAGTCGCGTGGGCCATCGGGAACCACGAGTTCTACGTCCCCAAGTACGCCGATCCGCAGACGCTCTCTCTGGCCACGTGGCCCAACGGCGCCACGGAGGACTCCCTGTTCCGCAGCTTCCACCGGTTCGCCGGGCGGGGCACGGTGTACGCCGAGACCACCTTCGGCGGCATACCCGTCCTCACCATCGGCACGGAACGGTACGTGCACTACCACGATCCGCAGCTCTGGGACGAAGTGTGGTTGAGCGAAGGTCAGTTGCGGTGGCTGGAACAGCGCCTGCGCCACTGGTCCAAGCGCCGCAGGCCGGTCATGGTGATCACTCACCACCCGCTGCCGAACACGGTCTCCGGCACCCGGAACAAGCTCTACCTGAGTGACTACCTCCAGGCGGACGCGCTCCTCGGACTGTTGGGGCGCTACCGCGACGTGTTCCTCTTCAGCGGTCACACGCACTGGGACCTGGCCCTGTCCGACTGGTACGTGCGGCGCGTCGTACCCGGCACGGCGAACCTGGACGGGTTTTCGGTGATCAACACGGGGGCCGTGCAGACCGGCTTCGCCGACAACGGCCAGGGGGGCGAGAGCACGGTACCGGGCGTCTTCAACCAGGGCCTCCAGGTCGAGGTGCACCGCGACCGCGTGGTCATCAAAGCACGGGATTTCGCGGCCGGTTCATGGCTGAAGCAGATCTCGGTTCCGCTGGCGACCGCGATCTGACGCCTGCAGGAATGCCCCCGAAGGTGACGCTGCGGTCGAGAGTGATGCACGGAATGTCGAATTTGTTTACGAACCGTTGACACAGGGGGGCGGATGCACCAGCCTCTGCTCTAAATTGTTGGTTCACGCGCAGAAATGTTGGTTCCTGTGCACATGGGGAGCGGGACTCCCCTGTGTGCGGGGACCGGCGCGCGCGGTGACATCAAGGATCTGCATGCGAAGAATGAGATCCGTCCTCGTCGGCCTGAGCCTGCTCCTCCCCGTGCTGGGTGGAGCGCCGACGGCGCTGGCGGCGCCCGTCACCACCGAGCCCGGCACCCAGTTCCCCGACACCGGGGGGCAAGGGGTGCAGGCACACGGCGGCGGCGTGATCAAGGTCGACGACTACTACTACTGGTTCGGGGAGAATCGCGGCGACGACAACAAGTTCCGCTACATATCGACCTACCGCTCCAAAGACCTGAAGAACTGGGAGCCCCGCGGCCACGCCCTGACGCAGGAGGCCGACCCCGAGATCCGCTCCGCCGTGATCGAACGGCCCAAGGTCCTCTACAACGAGAAGACCGGACAGTTCGTCATGTGGATGCACAAGGAGGCCGACGACTCCTACGCCGAGGCCCGGGCCGCCGTAGCCGTCTCCTCCACCGTGGACGGCCCCTACACCTGGAAGGGGTCCTTCCGTCCGAAGGACGCCTCCGGCGCGGAGCACATGTCCCGCGACATCACCGTGTACGAGGACAAGGCGGCGGGCAAGGCCTACATGATCTCCGCGGCCAACAACAACGCGGACCTGCACATCTATGAACTCAGCGACGACTACACCCAGGTGAAAGACCTCGTGGCGAACCCCTGGCCGGGCCAGCACCGGGAATCGCCGGCCCTGTTCAAGCGGGGCGACGTCTACTTCATGCTCACCTCCGGGACCAGCTACTGGGACCCCAACCAGCAGAAGTACGCCACCGCCACCAGCCTGGCAGGACCCTGGTCATCCATGAAGGACGTCGGAAGCCACAACGGCCACCACTCCCAGACGGCGTTCGTGCTGCCCGTGGAAGGCAGTGACACCACCTCCTTCCTCTACATGGGAGACCGGTGGGCCGGCGCCTGGTCCGACCCCAAGCACGTCAACGACTCCACGTACGTATGGCTGCCGCTGGCGTTCCCCACGGCCACGACCATGATCCTTCCCTGGTACCCCCAGGTCTCCATCGACACCGCGACGGGCCGGGTGTCCGGCTCCGGGGGCGACCCCCAGACGATCACGGGCAAGGGGACCAGCGCCTGCGTGACCGTGCCGGGCAGTTCCTCCGACAACCAGGTGGCGGTGACTCAGGAGACCTGCGCGGCTGATGCACTGAACAGCCAGTGGCGG
Organism: Streptomyces sp. A0592; assembly: GCF_004795115.1. Lineage (NCBI taxonomy): Bacteria > Bacillati > Actinomycetota > Actinomycetes > Kitasatosporales > Streptomycetaceae > Streptomyces > Streptomyces sp. A0592. Next base: position 151,416 of record NZ_SSBM01000011.1, on the reverse strand, counting down.
TTCACCGACAACAGCAACGGCTACGTGCGCGTCCTCGCCCAGCACAGCGGGAAGTGTCTGGACGTGGCGGACAAGTCCACCGCTGACGGCGCCGAGGTCAAGCAGTACGACTGCGGCTGGGGGGACAACCAGCGCTGGCGCTTCGAGACGCTCGCCGACGGGTACGTACGCATCGTCGCCAAGCACAGCAGCAAGTGCCTCGCCGTTCGCGGCGGATCCACTGCGGCCGGCGCCGGGATCGTCCAGTCCGCATGCGGCGATTCTCCCGGTCAGGCCTGGAAGGTCTCCGCCGCCGGCCCTGCTGACCCGACCGACCCCACCGACCCGCCGGCCCCCGGTACGGCCGAGCGGCAGCTCACCGCGACGGTCGGAGCCGGCGTACTGACCATGGCCACCACGGCGGACCCCGTCCGGCTGCCCCCGGTCGACTTCGGTACCGGCGGAACGGCGAACGGGCAGCTGGGCAGCGTCACCGTGAAGGACTTCCGCGGCGGCACAGCGGGCTGGTCGCTCACCGGCAAGGTCACCGACTTCGGCGGCCCGCGCGGGAAGATCGACGCCAACCGGCTCACCTGGACCCCTGTGTGCTCCACCCGGAGCGACAGTCCCAGCACGTGCGCGGCGGGCAGCCCCGGTGTCGTCGGCAAGGACGGCGCAACCCTGGCCTCCGCCGTCGCCGGTGATCTGACGGGCGGCGAGTTCGCAGCCGACGCCACCGTGTCCCTCGACATCCCGAAGTACACCCCCGTCGGCAGCTACGCCGGCGTACTCACCCTCACCCTCCTCTGACAGCGCCCGCGTGCCGGACTCCTGCGTCCGGCACGCGGCGCCCGGAAAGCCGACCAGCCATGCGCACCGCTTTCGTTGCCCTGCTCCTCCTTGCCCTGACGACTCTTTCCCCCGCACCGGCCGGGGCAGCGGACAACGGCGAATGGTCGGTCCGCCCCGCGGACTCCGCGATCACGCCGCGCGCAGCCTTCGAACTGCCGGCCCAGCCCGGCACGACGCTCACCGACCGCGCGGTCGTCACCAACACCACCGCCGCACCCCTGACGTTCCGCCTCTACGTCGCCGACGCCCACAACACCGAACGCGACGGCGGCCTGGGCGTACGCGGCATCGAGGAAACCCAGCGGGACGTGGGAGCCTGGGGAAAGCCGGAGCAGGACACCATCACCGTGCCGGCCCGCTCAGCGGTTACGGTCGGAATCTCCCTCACCGTTCCCCACGACGCCTCGCCCGGCGACCACGTGGGCGCCCTCGTCGCGGTCGACACCCGCGTCCGGCCTGCCGACGGCTCCCATCTGGGCGTACAGCGCGGTGTCGGCGCCAGGATCTATCTGCGCGTCGACGGACCGCAGCAACCCGCCCTGATCGTCGAGGACGTGCGGTTCACGGCACGGAGCCCGCAGATACCGTGGACCGGCACCAGCGAGTCGACCGTCGCCTACACCCTGCACAACACGGGAAACACGAAACTCGCGCCCGGGGTCTCCCTCCGCGTCGGCGGCGCGGTTCTGGGAGGGCCCGGCGAACGGCGGCTCGCCAACGTACCGGCCGAGCTGCTCCCTGGGCAGAAGGTCCGACTCACCGAGACCTGGGCGGGAGCCCCCTTCGCCGGCTGGGGGCAGATCACCGTCACGGCGAGCGCGGCCGACGTCCGCGGTTCGGGAACCGACGGCTTCCTGCGGATCCCATGGCTCATCGCGGCATGCCTGGCGCTGCCGGCGGCCGCCTGGTGGCTCCTCCGGCGGCGCAGGGCCGCCCGCGCGGCGCGGGCTGCCGCCCGCGACTGACGCCCGCGCGATCGAGCCGACATTTGGCCGAAGCCCGTTCCGTGCGCGTTCCATTCACTGCAGATCTGCACAGGTCAGAGGCGCGCGCGGCGGCGGGGGCGGAACGGACCCCGCTTGACACCGGCCTCCCGGCCCCCCAGTCTCATCCCGATCCAACGTTTGATTTTGTTCCGATGCGTTGAAACGTGGTTGATTTTGGGGAGGAAGATCATGGACAAGGTGTTGTCCCGCACCATCGCATACGTGACGGCCGCACTCGGCCTCACGCTGACCCTCGCCGGCCCCTCGGCAGCGGCTCCTGGCATGCCTACGCCCGCCGCGACGGCGGACGGCACGCTGGTGAGCAGGACCGGCACGTCCATCACGGTCACCGCCGCCGTGGGACTGAGCAACACCATCTCCGTTTGGCAGGCCGGCGACACCATCCGGGTGAGGGACACCGGCGACACCGTGGCCGCCCTGGGCGGCTGCACTGCGGTCAGCACCCATGAGGCCGTGTGCCCGGGGGCGGGCACCCTCACCGAGCTCGTCGTCCATGCCGGTGACCAGGCGGACGATGTGACGTCGTTCCTGGAGAGCCTGGGGGTGACCCTGGTCGGCGGCTCGGGGGACGACAGCCTCCACGGCGGCAGCGCCAACGACACCCTGGAGGGAGACGAAGGCGCCGACTTCCTCTCCGGAGGAGGGGGCAACGACACGCTCACCGGTTCCAGCGGCGCCGACCGGCTCTTCGGCGGGCCCGGCAACGACTCGATCGAGGGCCGCAGTGGCTCCGACCTCATCAACGCGGGCGGGGGGAACGACGTGGTGAGCGGAGGCAACGGCAATGACCGCGTGATCGCGGGAAGCGGCAACGACTTCGTCGACGGCGGTCCGGGCCGAGACGACCTCGACGCCGTCGACGAGGTCGGCGGCAACGACTACGTGCGTGGGGGCGACCAGAACGACGCCTGCCGCGCCGACCTCGGCGACAGCGTCACCGAATGCCCGTGACGGGCGCGAGGGAGCCGGGGCGACCGCACGAAAGCCTGCCCCCGATGTACATGCCGACGATGCACGCCTACTGACGACGAGGGAGACACACGAACATGGCAGTGCGACACATATCCGCGTCACTCGCCGCGGCAGCACTCCTGTGCGCCGCGTCGGCCGGCACCGCCGCCTCGGCGGCACCCCTCACCTCCGAGTCTCGCGACCACGCGGGCGCCACGGTGGTCGAGATGTCGGCAGGCACCCTGCTCGTCACCGCCGGTCAGGGGGTGGACAACGACATCACCGTCCGCCGCCAGGGCGACATCGTCCTCGTGTCGGACACCGCCGCCGAGGTACGCGCCTCGGCGCCCTGCAAGCCCCGCGCACACGACACCGTGGCGTGCCCGCTCCCGACGGACGTGCAGGCCCGCGGGCAGGACGGTGACGACACCATCTCGCTCTCCCCGAACCTCGACGCCCCGGCAACCCTGTACGGAGGCAGCGGAAAGGACCGGCTCAACGGCGGCCCTCACGCCGACCGGATCGTCGGCGACGAACCGGCCGGAGCCACCGGTCTCACCGCAGCGACCCCCGGCAACGACACCATCAACGGCGGCCCGGGCAACGACACCATCTTCGGCCTCGGCGGAAACGACACCATCAACGGCGGGCCCGGAAACGACACCCTCAACGGGAACGAGGGCAACGACACCCTCAACGGCGACGCCGGAAACGACACCCTGACCGGGGAGGGCGGAAACGACACCCTCAGCGGCGGCGAGGGCAGCGACACCCTTGCCGCCGTCGACGGCGTCAACGCCAACGACAGCCTCGACGGCGGGCCGGCGTTCGACTCCTGCACCCGCGACACCGGCGACGCGATGGTCAACTGCCCCTGATGCAAGGGCCTGTGTGCGGGCCCCGCCCTCGCATCACTCAGGGATGGACCTGGAGAGCCGTGTCGCCGATCACGAAGTACGTCGGGGCGGCCAGATCGTCCCTGGCGGCGAACGTCAAGGTCCCGAACGGTCCGGCAGAAGAATCGAGTTCTACGGCCCTGCCCGAGGACCGGCTCGGACCGCAGGCGCATGGAACGGGCGCCGCGGGACACACGCATGCCAACGGGCCTGAGTGCAGGCACAGTCGGGCCGTCCGTGACCACGCACACCTGGGAAGTGAGACGTCATGCCGCTGACATTCCGCAAGAGCTTCAGGATCCTGCCCGGTGTCCGGCTCAACATCAATCGCAAGTCGTGGTCGATCACCACCGGCGGCGGCAAGTACGGCCCCCGCCGTACCCACAGCAGCACCGGACGCCGGACCACATCGGTGGACCTCCCCGGCCCGTTCGGCTGGCGCAAGAGCCGGGGCTGACCCGCGAGGGTGCGCGGCGCATCCACGAGCCCCCGGTCGCACGGCCGGGGGCTCACCGCTTGATGTGCACCGCCCGTGGGAGGCGCCCGGCCGCCCCGCGTGATCCCGGCGGCCCGAATCCGAGCGAGCCCGCACCCCCGGCCGGGGGTGCGGGCTCGCCGTTCTCAGAGTCCGCCGGCCGGCGATGCGGCGGGCGACAGCTCCTGGGCGGCGCGGGTGATGAAGCGGCGGGTGTGCTCCGGGGTCAGGGCCTGGCTCCGGAGGTGGTCGAACATGGCTCTGTAGTGCCGCACGTCGGATCGTTTCTCCAGGTAGAGGTCGCTGGTGAACCGCTCCAGATACACCGTGCCCGTGGCGGTGTCCGGGAAGTCGAGGATGGAGAACTGTCCAGAGAGTCCCGGGTGGGCTCCCGCCCTGTGCGGGAGGACCTGGAGGGTGATGTGCGGCTGCTCGCCGAGGCGGATCAGGTATTCCAGTTGTTCGCGCATGATCTCGGGACTGCCGACCACCCGGCGCAGGGCGGATTCGTCCAGCACAACCGCTAAACGGAAGGGGCGGGCCGGGTGGTGGGCGCGGGACTGACGGCGTAGCCGCACCTGAAGTCGCACGGCGATCTGTTCCTCCGTGGCCAAAGGGATCGTTTCCTCAATGACGGCTGCCGCGTAGGCGGGTGTCTGCAGCAGGCCGGCGACCACCAGGGGTTCATAGGAACGGACAGCCGCGGCTGCCGTCTCCAGGCCGATGTAGACCGCGTAAGGGACTTCGCCGCAGGCGACCCACCAGCCCTGCCGGTTCGATTCCCTGGCCATCTCCATCAACGAGTCGACGACCTGCCGGTCCGTGACTCCGTAGAGGCAGCACAGGTCCCGCACATCGCGCGGGCTGATCCCGCGACGGCCGGTCTCCAGATGGCTGACCTTGGGCTGGGAGATCAACAGGTGTTCGGCCACCTGCGTACTGGTCAGGCCGCGGGCCAGACGGAGCCGGCGCAGCTCCGCGCCCAGCCGGCGTCGCCTGACGGTCGGGTTTCCGTTCACCGCCACGGGCGGTCTACCTCCGGCTCGGGACTGTCTACCAGCCACAGAAATTGCCGCGCCAGGGCCGGGGTCATGCGGCGGGAAATGATGATCTCGGGCCCGTTGCCGAGTGTCACGGGCCGCGAGCGCAGCCGCGTGCACTGCCCGAGCAGAATTCACCTGAATGCCACAGCCTTCCACCTATCCGCCGGAACCGACCGCTTATCGACAAAGACGGTCTTCGCATCGCACAACGGACGTCGCACTCCGGATGCGGTCCTGTGCGGAAGCGGCCGGAAGCCACCGGCGGATGCACTGCCACTCGATTCGACAGGGCGGACATCGCTCACCAATTCGACAAGGCCGGTGTTCGAGCTCCCGCAAGAAAGTGGGCTCGAATTCTCCCGCTCAACGCCATATGGATTTACGGAAAACTCGATCGGCGCGCCCGCCCTCCACGCGCCTGGTGAAATCACCCTCCTGGCGGCACTTCTCCCGTCCGGCCGGTTTTAACGCATGTCCATATGAGCGGTTCCGCCCCGTACGAGTCAATCCGACCCCATCCGGCAGGGGTGATATCACATGATACGCGCGGTGAGTTTTGATATTTTCATCGCGCCTCGCGATGCGGAATATGTTTGTAATTCCCCCTCCTTACCCTTGCCTGCTTTTGTCACGTGAATGTTGCTGCGTAATATGCGGCGACACGACAAGGCTTCCCGGGCGATCGGTTAGGAGCCCGGTATGCCACGGCCCCCATAGGAAGTGGCCCCCCTCGATGAAGCTGAAATTCCAAGCGGCTCAGCGCCGCACCATGTCCGGCTGGCTGGCCTCGGCCGTCGCCGGAACGGTTGCCGCTGTGATGGTCGCCGCATTGCCCACGCAGGCCCTGGCCATCGCGACACCCGTACCACTGGCCACGGCCGCCAGCTTTTCCGTTCTGGCAGGTCAGGGCGTCACCAACACCGGCCCCTCCGTGATCAGTCACGACCTCGGGACGCACCCGAACCCTGCCATCTCGGGATTCCCCCCCGGCCTGGTGCTCGGCGCCGTGCACGCTGCGGACGCCGTGGCGCTCCAAGCCAAGTCCGACCTGGTCCAGGCTTACAACAACGCTGCGGGACAGGCCACGGACTTCGCGCTCGCGGCGGGAATCGGCGCCGGCCAGACGCTGCTTCCGGGCGTTCACACGGCTACCGCCGGTGTCGGACTCACCGGCGACCTGATCCTGGACGCGGGGGGAAACCCCAACGCCGTCTGGGTGTTCCAGATCCCAGAAGCCCTGACGACTGCCTCCAACAGCCGTGTGCTCCTCACCAACGGTGCTTCCGCGTGCAACGTGTACTGGCAGATCGGGAGTTCGGCGACCCTCGGCACGAACTCCACCTTTGTCGGCACCATCATGGCTCTGACCTCGATCAGCGTGACCACGGGGACGAACATCGAAGGCCGAGCATTGGCACGTAACGGTGCCGTGACGCTCGACACCAACCGGATCTTCCTCGGCGGGTGCGCCACCGGCGGTACGACCACCGGCACGACCACCGGTACGACCACCGGCACGACGACCGGTACCACCGGAACGCCGACCGCCGGATCGACGACCGGTACGACTGTGGGTCTGATCGGTGGCGGCCTCCTGGGCGGACCCATCGTCGACCTCGTGTCAGGCGGCACCTCGGGGAACGTCGCCGGCAACACCTCCGGGAACACTTCGGGCAACACCGCCGGGAACAGCACCGGCGGCAACACCACCGGCGGCAACACGACCGGCGGAACCATCACCGGGGGCAACGTCACCGGCGGGCACGGCGGTCTGCCCGGCGGCCCGGACCACGGCGGACCGGGCGGACCGGGCGGACCGGACCACCACGGGGTGGAGCACCACGGTCCGGAGCACGGCGGGCCGGGCCATGAGCACGAAGAGGGACCCGGTAAGCCGGATCACGGCCACGGCCACGACGGGAAGCCCGGCGACCACTACGGCTACGGCAACAAGCCCGCGGGCCACGAGGGTCACGAAGGCCACGAGGGCTAGACGGCAGGCTGCACGAAGCCCGCTCATCGGATGACGGCGCGCGGCGGAATCCTCATCGATCCGCCGCGCGCCGTCGGTGAGTCCCAAAGACCTCAGGCGAACAGCAGACATGAGAAAGACCGGGTGGGCGGTGTCGAGCAGAATTGAATCTGCGGGCGTGAAGGAACTTCATCAGTCCGATTCCGGTCCGGTCCCCCAACAGCGTCATGATGAAGCGGCCATGCCGGGCAAGCCGCCCATGAGAATCCGCGCAGTGAAGGCGGGACTGGGCACCGCCGTAGCCCTCTGCCTGGTGACGACTCTGGTCCACGTCGTCCTGGTGTTCCTTCACGTTGCCCCCTCCAACCCTGTGTCGAAGCGCTACAGCTCGCAGGTCAACGGCTGGGTGTACCCCCTCTTCGAGCAGAATTGGCGGCTCTTCGCCCCGGACCCCGATTCCTTCAACAGGAAAATCCTGGCGCGAACCGCACACACCGACTCCAAAGGATCGGTGCAGGTGACCCCCTGGTTCGACCTGGCTGCCGTGGACCATTCCGCGGTCGACCACAACGCATTTCCGAGTCACACGTCCCAGAACCTTCTGCGCCGCGCCTGGACCTCTTATGTCGAGACACACGGAGGAAGCGACACGGCACGCTCGGAACGGGCCGTGATGCTGCAGACGTACCTGCGCAACATCGCTGCGGACCGCGTCGCCGCCCACAACGACGGCCGCACCTTCGACTTCATTCAGCTCCGGGTCGTCACACTGCCCGTCGCTGCGCCCGGCACACCGGCCGGGAACCGCTCGCCGGCGCCCACCGAGGACCGGCTCCTGCCCTGGTGGAAGGTGACCTCGAATGGGAAGTGAACAGATCTCCCGGCCCCCCTCCGCGGCAGCCACGCAACACCGGCCCGCGGCCCAGGAGGCTTCGGTCGCCGGTACGGCCCATCAGTGGCTCCTCGACCGGATCGGTGCTCTGTGGTCGCTTCTCACCGACCGGCCGTTCTCCCTGTACGCCGCATCGGTTCTGCGCATCGGATACGGGCTGCTCTACCTGGTCTTCCTGCTGCGCGAGTTCCCGCACCGCGACGACATCTGGGGCCCCGGCTCCCCCTGGACACCGGCGCTGTCACAGCAGCTCTTCGACCAGACGGGCTGGAACAGCGTCCTGCTCCTGTCCGACAGTCGTGCCTACTTCGAACTCTGCTACGTGCTGGCCCTCGTCACTTCCACACTGTTCATGCTGGGCTGGCGGACCCGGGTCATGTCCGTCCTCTTCGCCGTCGTGGTGACCTCCTTCCATGCCAGATCTATCTTCATGACGGACGGGGGCGACAACCTGATCCTGCTGATGGCCCTCTACCTCGTCCTCACCGCGTGCGGTCGGCGCTGGTCCCTGGACGCACGCCGGAACCGGCTCAGGGCAACCCGCGCGGGCGACGCGCCGGAGCCGGTGAGAGGCCTCGCCGTACAACAACTCCTCGATGCCCGTGCCACCTTGACCACGGTGGTCCACAACTGCGGCATCCTCGTCATCGCGGCGCAGGTCTGCTTCCTCTACGGATCGGCCGGCCTGTACAAGATCCAGGGACCGACCTGGGGCGGCGGCACCGCTCTCCACTACGCGCTGAACCTCGAACTGTTCCAGCCCTGGCCGGCGCTCTCCCACCTCGTGGACGCGTACCCGATGGTGATCGCGATCGCCGGCTACGTGACGGTGCTCTTGCAGGTCGCCTTCCCGTTCGTACTCTTCGGCAAGCTCAAGTACCCCGTTCTGACCGTGCTGCTGGGCATGCACATCGGCATCGCCGTGCTCCTGGGACTGCCCCTCTTCTCCGGCGCGATGATCGTCGCGGACGCCGTGTTCCTTCCCGATCGCTTCTACGCCTTCCTGCCCCGCCTGTGGCGGCGCGCAACACGGCGCACCGGGGTGTGGCGGCCGGAACCCGGCCGCGCGGCGGGATCCGCATCCGTACCTCCGCAGGGCCGGCCCGGCGAAGCCGGCTCCACGGATCGAGCCGCTCCGGGAGGGCAGCGGGACACCGCGCCCGCCGGCGGGCTCGCGTCCGGCCCCGCAACACCCTGATCAGCCCTTGACCGTGGCCGTGCGAGCAGCACCTCGGCGGGTGTCGCGCCTGCCGCGGTGCCCAGCGCCGAGCAACGCTGCAGGTCATCCGCCCGGGCGGTTGCCCGGTCGAGTCCCGAAGGCTGTGACAGCGGCTGCGGCCGAGAGGACGGCGAGCAGTGCGAACAGGGCGGGCTATCCGCCGATGGGGCCGGCCAGGACTGCGCCGGCGAAGGGGGCGCGGGCGGCGGTGGTGAGGGCGCCGAGTGCGATCCGGGTGATGGTGCGGGCGGTGCCGCCGAGGTGACGAGCGCGCACCGCGTACAGGGTACGGCCGAGCGTCTGGCCGGCGCCGCCGAGACCGAGGGCCCATGCGGCCTGCGTGGTGGTGTGGCCACGTTCGAGGAGGAGGGGGACGAGGCCGATGACGACGGCGTACATGGCGAACGCGGAGAGGGTGAAGGTGACGGCCAGCATTCAGAACGCCCGGCTGCGCACAACCTGTTCGTGTCCGCAGGTGACGTGCGGCGGGCTCGGCGGGGCCGGCGGCCGCGGGGCTCTCCGTGCGATCGCGTGGGCCGGGACGGTCAGGGAGGCGAGGACGCCGGCGAGCACTGCGTAGGTGGCGCGCCAGGACATGTGGTCGGCGAGGATCGCGGTCAGGGGGGCGAAGACGGTGGAGGCGAGTCCGCCGGCAAGGGTGACGATCGTGAGCGCGCGGATGTGGTCGGGGGCCCACCAGCGGGTGAGGGCGGCGAAGGCGGGCTGGTAGGACGGCGGCCATCGCCGCTCCGGCGAGCAGCCGTCCGGCGAAGAAGACGGCCAGGTGGGGGCCGCGGCTATCACCAGCAGGCTCAGCGACCCCAGGGCGGAGCGGCGGTCATGACGGTGCGGCGGCCACGTTGGTCCAGGACGCGGCCGAGGTAGACCCCGGCTGCGGCGGAGACGACGAGGGCGGCGGAGAACGCCGCGGTGGTTGCGCCCGCGCTCCAACCGGTGTCGGCGGTGATGGCCGGGTTGAGGACGATGAAGGCGTAATAGACGATGCCCCAGCTGGTGATCTGGGTGAGGCAGAGGGCGGGCAGGACGGCACGTGGCCGCGACCGGGCTCCCGCCCCGGTCGCGGCCACGCCGCTTTGAAGGTCGCTCACCTCAACAGCCGCCGGAGGAAGCGGGAGTGGGAGCGACGCCGATGGTGAGGGTGGCCGGAGCCGCGCAGCACCCGCCACCGGTCTCCTCTGCTTACTGCAGCAGCTTCAGGGCTGCAGTCGCCAGTCTTTGTGCGGTGAGGTGTTGTTCGTCGGTCGGCAGGATGAGATGGCTGATGGTCATGCGGACGATGACGTCCGCGGCCATCTGCACGGACTCTGTGTGCTGATGTGGGTATCGCGTGGCCAGCCAGCCCTGGACGAGGGTTTGACCGGCATCGAAGATCGGGTCCGCTCGGGCGGTGAGGTAAGGCAGGAGGCTGTCGGAGCCCTTTCGGGCGGCTGTGATGACGGCCCTTATGAGGGGCTGGTTGTCGGCCTCCTGAAGTACATACAGGATGGCCGCCTGGAGGCAGGCATGGGAATCGGGCACGCCGGGATAGAGGGCATCGGCCACACCCGCCAGAAACTGCTGGGTTTCACGGACTACCAGCGCACGGCCCAGCCCGGCACGGTTGCCGAACTCCTTGTACACCGACGGGCGCGACACTTCGGCGCGGGCAGCGACGGCCAAGAGGCTGACCTGGTCCCAGCCGGCTTCGCACGTGAGGTCGCGAGCGGCGTCCAATACGCGCTGCCTCATCTGTTTGCGCCAGGCAACGCGCGGGGGGTCGGGTACAGGATTACCTGTGAGTGCCGCCAGTTCGATCCGGTGCCTTGCCGCCGCCATAGTGGCCAGTCTGCCAGGGGCCGAAGCCCGTTCGGCGAACCCGGCTCGTGAGTGCGGGTCCGGCGGGCGCGGTGGAGCCGACCCTTGGAGAGGCGGCGGGGCCGGCACCACGTCCTGGCGCCCCAAGTGATCCGCAGGAATCAGGAGCGCTTGCGCCGCGCCACAGAGAGGAGCCCGCCGCCGAGGGCGAGTACCACCGCCGCGATGCCGAGCGGCAGCGCCGGGTTGGAGCCGCCTGTCTCTGCGAGCGGACCGCTTCCGCTGTGCGGCTCCAGCCCAGAGACGCCATCGGTGCCGTCGCCGGCTTGCCCGCCCGGTGAGGTGGCGGCGTCACTTCCGGCGGACTGGCCGCTCCCGGCGGGGGTGTCCTCTTGCCGACCGGGGGAGGAGGCGTCGGAGGCACTTCCCGGGACGTCGCCGCTCTTGGCGCCGAAACCGTAGGCGCCCCGGTCGGGCGTGCCAACGGCTCGGCGGGCTCCGGTGAAGTCGGTGGTGACGGCGGCGAACGGTGTACCAGAGCCGGCGGCCGGGGAGCCCTCGCTCAGCCGGAAGTCCGCGTCCGTCCCGGTGCCCGCCTTGGCGAACTTCGGATCGGCGATGACGTCGTTCGGGCCCTGGACCTCGGGGGCCTTACCGCCGAAGTAGACGTTGTAGTCGTAGGTGACGTCCACATTGCGGGACTTGCTGTTCGTCGCTTGCCCCGGCCGGCCGTACGCGATGTTGTTGAGCAGCCGCACATCGGCACTGTCATGCGCGAAAATGTTGGCGTAGCTCTCCATGCGGGTGCTGCGCCCGTTCCCGTAGGCCGTGTTGTGGACGATGTCGACGTGCTGGCTCTTGTAGGAGTGGATGCCGGAGCCGCCGTTGTCGTAGGAGAGGTTGTTGGCGACCAGTACGCGTCCGTTGTAGGCGGGGTGATCGGCGTCGCCCTTGAGGGTGTCGATGATGATGCCGTTGCCGTCGGAGTAGCAGCCGCACTTCTCCCATTTGATCTTGGTCTCGTTGTCGTGGACGCGGTTGCCGGTGATGCGGATCTTGTACGTACCGGCGTCGCCGCCCCCCACGTCGCGCGGGGTGAGGACGGAGATGCCGCTTGTTCCGTACACCGCGTACCAGGAGTTCCCATGCACGTGGTTGCCGGAGATGGTCACGTGGTCGGAGTCGATGGCCGATATGCCGCCGCCGGCGCAACCGTGCACCTCGTTGCCGGTCACCTCGACGTGGTGCGACAGCGCACCCGTGGACCGGTCCCGTTCCAGGGAGATGCAGTTGGTGTTGTAGGTGGGGTCGCCCTTCTTCGATTCCCGTTCAGCTCCGGCCAGAGTGAGGGCCCCGTTGTTGCCCTTGACCTCTAGGTTTTTGATGGAGATGTAGGAGGCGCCGGAGACGCCGATGCCGTTCCACGCCTTCACCGGGTGGATCACCGGATGGTGGCCGGGATGAGCGGTGAAGGTAATGGGGGCTCCGGGAAGGCCGGAGCGCTTGATGGTCAGCACGCTCGACCCCGCAGAACGCTCGGAGTACGTGCCGTTCATGATCGAGACGGTGTCACCCGGCTCGACGCTGTCCGCGGCCTTCTGGAGGGTCCGGAAGGGAGCTTGGGTGGACGTGCCCGAGTTGCTGTCGTTGCCGCTGGGACTGACGAAGTACGTGCGGGATGCGGCGTGCGCCGTACCGGCTCCCATGGTGGCGAGGCCGAGCGGGGCGGATGAAGCGAGCAGTGCTGCGGTCAGGGCGAGGGTGCTCGTGCGTTTCACTGTTGCCTGGTCTCCCAGTTTGTCCTGATGAAGCGGCTGGCGCCCTCCGTGGGCCGTAGCCGCGAGCAGAGAGCACGCAAAGGGAGGCACTTCGTCCATATCGCCGCGCCGAGGCAAGGCGCCGGGCAGTGAAGCCCGGGGGCGTTGCGCTCCGAAGTCCGCTGTGAGGGGGGTGAGTTACTCGAGTGACAGTTCCAGACTGGAAAATTGAACGCAACCCCGGACTAGATGTAAACGTTCTGACGGTACGTCATTCCAGCGCCGCGCCCAACTGACGCTGCGGAGGACCGCAGGGTGACCGGCCTGCCCACGGGTCACAGCAAGGGCGGCTCGGAATTCGGGATGGGCTGGAGGCCGTCAACGCTCATTGATGGGGCAGAAGTTGATGCGCACACTGCAGCGACGGCCGATCCCACCGGCGAGCGTGTTCCTGCTACGGCCATCCGTCCGCCGAGAGGCCGTCTTGACGGGATCCCCGCCCGTCTTACAACCTCGACATCCGCGCCCTGTACCCATGCTGGCCAGTACTCGCTCGCGGGTTCGGGGGCGTCGTACTCGCGCCTACGACGGACTGCCGCGCGTCGATTCTTCGTTCGGATGGCGCAGGCGCCCGCCTGTTGCGAGCGTCGCTGGCTGATTTCTGCGGCGCGGCCAGGTCCACTCCTTGCTACAGAGCGTTACACCGAGCAGCCTCAGGTCTCGATTGCCACTGCGACCCAGCAGCAGGACGCCAACAGAGCTGACGAACTGTCACCAAAGTCAGCATTGGGTCAGCATTTGGTCCTGGCAAAGCTGACCCCAGCTGGTCACACCTGGGAGACGTCGAGGGCCCGGAGAGGGTCGCGCGGAGCCTCCCGCCGCTCGCCTCGTCGGGATGATCTCCGCGTGGGATGCGGCCTCTCCTGGGCTGATCTCGGCCGGGCGGCCTGCTTCAGGAAAGTGCAGGTCAGCGCACCCGGCCGCGTGCTTTCAGGGGCACCGGCGGGAGCTGCGGCGCGGGGATCGGGGGGCCGTCGTAGCCCTTCACTTCGCCGTAGCGGGTGCCCTCCATCCAGTCCTTGCGGGCCTGTACGATCTCCTCGTTGGAGCGTCCGATCCAGTTCCAGAACATCACGATCTCCTCCTCGAACGGTTCGCCGCCCAGGAGCATCAGGCCCGCGTCCGAGGCCGCGCGCAGGGGGAGTTCCGTGCGGCCGCAGCCGAGGTAGAGCATCGAGCCCGGGAGGACCGGGACGCCGTCGACGTGGGCTTCGCCGGACATCGACAGGACCGCGTACTCGAAGTCCGGGTCGAGCGGGAGCCGGGTCTCGGTGCCCGCCGCCAGGGCCAGGTCCGCGCCCACGATCGGTGTGTACGCGGTGCCGGGCGAGGTCGACGTGTCCAGGGTGCCGAGGATGACCGTCGCCGTCAGGCCCGGGGCCGTGACCGTCGGCAGGTCCGCATGGTGCTGGAAGTGCGGTTCGACGTTGCGGTGGGCGTCCGGCAGGGCCACCCACAGCTGCGCGCCGTGCAGGAAGCGCGCGTGCGGGCGCGGGCTCTCCTCGGAGTGGCTGATGCCGCGGCCCGAGGTCATCAGGCCCAGCTCGCGCGGGCGGATCGTCTCCAGGCTGCCGACGCTGTCGCGGTGCAGCACCTCGCCCTCGTGGAGCCAGCTGACCGTCTGGAGTCCGGAGTGCGGATGCGGCGCGACCTGCATGCCGGGCTCGTCGGCGATGTCGTCCGGACCGTAGTGGTCCACGAAGCACCAGGCGCCCACCATGCGGCGGCCCAGGTTCGGCAGGAGTCGGCGGACCTCGGTGGACTCCCCGAGCTTGACCGTGCGCGGGCTGAGGAGCTCGCGCACCGGTTCGGCCACGACGAAGCCGCGGCCGCCGCAGGCGGAGAGAGCGGGCTGGCGATCGAGATTGCTCATGGGCACAACCTAGCCCCGTGGGGGCGGCCGTGTTGAGTGGAATGTTCCGGCTGCCAAGCGTGTTGGAGGCAGCGGACGAACCACCTGAACGGCGGAAGGGACGCGATGAACGCGCCGACGGAGTACTACGAGCACGGGACGGCAGCCGAGCGCTGGGCGCGCGCCCAGCTCTTCTTCGAGGCGCGGGAGTACGCGACGGCCGCCCGCATCCTGGAGCCGCTGGCGGGCGAGGCGGCCGAGCAGCTGGCGCCGCGGCTGCTGCTGGCCCGCGCCTACTACCACTCCGCCCAGCTCTCCCGCGCCGAGCGCGAGCTGCGCGCCGTGCTGGAGCGCTGGCCCGTGGAGGACTACGCCCAGCTCATGCTCGGTCGCACCCTGGAGCGCCTGGGCAGGCCGGAGGAGGCCCGCCCGTACCTGCGGATGGCCGCCGCGATGGCCGGTGAGTTCCCCGAGTAGCGGGGCACACGGACGGCCCCGGCCCCGTGCGTGCGGGGCCGGGCGGCCGCCTCGGTTAGCCTGGGGACACGATGAACCGTCTGACCACGCCTTTCGGCTCCTACGAGCTCACCCGCTTCCCCGAGGACCCGCGCGACCGGCTCCGCGCCTGGGATGCCGCCGACGAGTACCTGCTGCGCCACCTCGACTCCGGTACGGGGGAACGCGGTCCGGTGGACCTGGCCGGCGCCGGGCAGATCACCGTCCTCGGTGACCGCTGGGGAGCGCTGACAACGGCACTGGCCGCGTTCCACCCGACACAGATCACCGATTCCTACCTCTCCCGGGCGAGCACCGCGGCGAACCTGGACCGGGCCGGGATCGGCACCGCCAAGTCCACGGTGCGGCTCCTGACCACGCAGGACCCGCCGCCCGAGCGGATCGACGTACTCCTCGTACGGGTGCCCAAGAGCCTGGCGCTGCTGGAGGACCAGCTGTACCGGCTGGCGCCGCACGTGCACGCGGGCACCGTCGTCGTGGGCACGGGCATGGTCAAGGAGATCCACACCTCCACGCTGAACCTCTTCGAGAAGATCCTCGGCCCGACCAGGACCTCGCTCGCCGAGAAGAAGGCCCGGCTGATCTTCTGCACGCCCGGCGCCACCGCGACGCGGGGCGACGACCCGTGGCCGGTGACGTACAAGCTGGACCAGGAGGCGGGCTCGGGCGCCGGGCTGACGGCCGTCAACCACGCAGGCATCTTCTGCGCGGACCGGCTCGACGTCGGCACGCGCTTCTTCCTGCAGAGCATCCCGACCAACACCAACGGCGCCCGGGTCGTGGACCTCGGCTGCGGCAACGGCATCGTCGGCACCGCCGTCGCCGTCGCGGACCCGCGCGCCGAGATCGTGTTCACCGACGAGTCGTACCAGGCCGTCGCCTCGGCGAAGGCCACGTTCCGCGCCAACGTGCACCGTGAGCGCGAGCGGGCCGACTTCCTCGTGGGCGACGGCGTCGCCATGCTGGATCCGGGCTCAGTCGACCTGATCCTGTGCAACCCGCCCTTCCACTCCCACCAGGCGACGACGGACGCGACGGCGCTGCGCATGTTCGCCCAGTCGCGCAAGGCGCTGCGGCCGCACGGCGAGCTGTGGGTCGTCGCCAACCGGCACATGGGCTACCACACCCACCTGCGCCGGCTCTTCGGCAACAGCGAAGTCGTCGCGAGCGAGCCGAAGTTCGTGGTCCTGCGGGCGGTCAAGCAGGATCGTCCGCGCAGCACGCGCCCTATGTGACCTGCCGGTACGTCCTACACTCTGGCGCGTGAGCAGCCAGGTGGAGGACGTAAGCGGTGGCGGGCGCTACCGGCGGGAGGACGTGGCCCGGGCGGCCGGCGTCAAGGTGCGCAACCTGCGCTACTACCAGGAGCGCGGGCTGCTGCCACCGCCGCGCCGGGAGGGCCGCATCGCCTGGTACTCCGACGACCACCTGACCCGGCTGCGCCTGATCAGCGACCTGCTGGGGCGCGGCTACACGGTCAACGGCATCGCGGAGCTGCTGAACGCGTGGGAAGAGGGCGGCGGGCTGTCGCAACTGCTGGGCCTGGAGCGGGAGATGACCCGCGACTGGGTGCAGGAGGAGCCGGTGACGATGACCCGGGCCGAGCTGCGCGAGCTGTTCGGCCCGACGGCCACCGCCGAGGACACCCGGCGGGCCGCGGAGCTCGGCTACGTCACGGTCGACGGGGACCTGGTCACCTACCCGAGCCGGCGGCTGCTGGAGGCGACGCTGGCTCTGGTGCGGCAGGGGGTGCCGCTGACGGAGATCCTGGACGCCGGGGAGTTCGTACAGGCGCAGGCGGCCGCGCTCGCGGACCGGTTCGTCGGACTGTTCCGGCGGCATGTGATCGGCGCGGAGGGGCTGGAGCTGCTTTCGGCCACCCAGCTGCAGCACATCACGGCGGCGGTGACGGCCCTGCGGCCGGTGGCCGGTGAGGTCGTGGCCACGGAGTTCGCTCGGGCGATGGCCCGGCGGGTGGACGCGGAAGTCGCCGAACTGCTGCGTACGGAGCAGTAGGAGTCGGCTCAAAGGGTGCGCTCGCACAACCTTGCCAACCACCATTGGCACTCTTACATTCAACTCGTCGGTAACAACGGTGCACAGCCGAAATAAGGGACGCTTCCATGACCGGTTCCCCCCATTTACCCGACGATCACAGCGAATCCGGCCGCGTCCGCTGGCGTCGGTTCGCCGTCCTGACCGTCCCCGCCGTCGCGGTGACCGCGGGCCTCGGCATCGCCCTCGCCCAAGGCGCGCTGGCCGCCTCGTTCGCCGTGTCGGGACAGCAGTTCAAGGTGTCGGCGAGCAGCCTGGAGGGCGAGGGATTCGCCCAGTACGGCGGCGTCGACGTCAACGCCCGCGAGGAGCTCATCCCGGTGGCCGTCACCGCCATCCGGGAGGCCAGGCTCCACAACCTCTGCCAATCCGTGGTCACCACGCTCCCGGTGATCGGGGACATCTCGCTCAACCTCACCGCGGGCAAGAAGACCCCGGTGGAGGCGAGCAACCTCTTCGTCGACGCGACCCAGCTCTCCGGCGACGCCGTCTTCAGCAACATCGAGATCGGGCGTGACGCCTCCACCCTCGACAAGGGGCCGGCCGACGCGCAGGGCATGCAGGACCTCTTCGCCCAGCAGGCCGACACGGTCCGCATCAGCAATCTCCAACAGACGGCGTGGGCGACGAACGCCGGCACCTTCAAGCTCTCCGGCCTCAGCATGAACGTCAGCAAGGGCAAGAAGGAATGCTTCTGAGCCGCCGTCAGCGGTGGCGCCGGTGGCGGCGCAGCAGGCCCTTCTGGGGCGGGCTGTTCGCGATCCTGGCCGGGGCGTGGATCTGCGTCCTCCCGCTGGCGCCGCTGAAGGTGATGCTCCAGCAGGGCGTGGCGGGGATCCCGTCCGTCCTGATGGGCATCGTGATGGTCGTGCTCGGCCTCACCGCCTGGTTCTCACCGCCCCAGCGCGCTCTCGCGGGTGTCCTCACCACCCTGATCGCCACCGCCGCGCTGGTCCTGTCGAACCTGGGCGGGTTCCTGATCGGCACCCTCCTCGGCATCCTCGGCGGCGGCCTGATGTTCGCCTGGCAGCCGTACGCCGCCCGACACGCCGGGGGCGCGGCGCCGGCCGCGGAACCGGACCCGGACCCGCCCCGGGCCACGCCCCCTCCCCCCACCCCGCACTCCGATCCCCAAGGAGCACAGCCATGAGCCGCACGCGCACCGCGCTCGCCCTCGGGACGGCCGCCGCCGGAGCCATAGCGCTCGCCTCGGTCACCGCCTCCGCCGCTCCCGCGCCCGTGGCCGGATCGACCACCGTCACCCCGGCCGGCCACGACTTCAAGGCAGTCCTGAGCGGAAAGGCCACCCTCAAGGCCGGTTCGGTGACGGTGACCTGCACGGTCTCCGTCTCCACCGGAACGGTGCCGGCCGCCCCCGGCAACACCAACCCGGCCGGGGCCGTGTCCTCGCCGATCTCGCCGCCGACGTACAGCTCCTGCACCTCCAGCATGCCGGGGGTGACCCCGACGGTCACCACCAGCGGAGCGTGGGCGGTCTCCATGCAGGACGGCTCGCCGATCACCGCCACCATGACCGTTCCGACCGGCGGGCTGGTCCTCAAGACGACCGGCCTCGCCTCCTGTACGGTCACCACGGCGCCCACGGCTCCGGCGAACGTCCCCGGCACCTGGGCCAACGGCAGTCCGTCGAGCCTGACCTTCACCAACGCTTCCGTACCGGTCAAGGTCACCGGCGGGTTCGGCTGCCCGACGAGCGCGACAGCGTCCGTCTTCAACGCGGTCTACAAGGTCTCCGACCTCACCGACCCCGCGCAGGACATCACCGTCGGCCCCTGATCCGGCCGGCCGTACGAAGCCAGGCCCGTCCGGCCCCGCGACGTCCGGGGGCGGGACGGGTCCGACTGCCGCCCGGCGCATCCCGGGCGGGAAAATTGCGTTGCCGGACCGTGCGGGCCGCGAGAGGGTCGACGTCATGCCACAGAGCACCGAACCCCCGCAGCAGTCCGCCGCGCGCCCGGCCCGCCGGGACGTCTCCGACCTCTTCTCGGGCGGCCGCCTGACCGCGATCCCGCGCAAGGCGGCCCGCCGGGATCAGCTGCTCGTCCACCTGACCGAGACCCTCTTCTCGGCGGAACGGACCTACACGGAGCCCGAGGTGAACGAGGCGCTGCGCACCGTGCACGAGGACTGCTCTGCGCTGCGGCGCTACCTGATCACCTCGGGCCTGCTCACGCGGACCCGCGACGGCCGCAGCTACCGGCGGTCCGCGACCGCCCTGTAGGGGAACGTCAGCCGGTGGTGCGGCGCGGGCGGGTGCGGCGCACCAGCAGCCAGCCGGCCGCCGTGAGCCCGAGCGCGCCGCCGGCGAGGGAGGCCACGGCCGTCCCGGTGGAGGCGAGCGCACCCCCGGCGGGGGTGGTGCCCGTACCGCCGACCGTGGTGCCGGATGCCCCTCCGACCGAACCGCCCGCGCCGCCGGCGGTGGCCGCGGAACCGTCCGTGCCGGCCGAAACCGCCGAGCCGCCGGAGCCGCCCGCCGTGCCCCCGGTCGCGCCGCCGGTCGTGGGCGGGGTACCGCCACCACCCGTCGCGGGGTCCGCGGCGGTGACGGTGAGCGTGGCCGGGGAGGTACGGCTCACGCCCGCGGCGTTGGCGAACTCGGCCCGGTAGCGGCGGCCGTTGTCGGCCGCCGCGGCCGTGAAGGAGTACGTGGCGGAGGCCGCACCCGGTACGGCCTGCCAGGTCCGGCCCGCGTCCGTGCTGAACTGCCAGGCGACGGTGGGCGCCGGGGTCCCCTCGGCCTGCGCGGTCAGGGCGACCTCGGCCCCCGCAGCGACGGTCCGGTCCTCGGGGCTGCGGGTGATCCCGGGTGACGTGGAGCGCTCCAGCCGGGTGATCCGGCCGGCGGCGGGGTCCGACACGAAGACGGCGGCGCCGCCGGGCTGGACGGCGACGGCCGCGCCGCCCAACTGGGCGTGGTTCCCCGGGAGTACGACGGGCCCTGCGGCCTCCTTGAGGTCCCGGGTGCGGTGGACGGTGAGCGCCCCGTCGCCGTCGCTCCCCGGCTGTGAGGTGTCCCCCGTGTCCTGCCACACCACGAAGGCCTCGTGCGTGGCGGCGTCGAACCCGGCCGCGCGGGGCATGTCCGACCCGGCGCCGCCCCTGACGGTGCCGATCGGCCTGCCGGCCGCGTCGTGGACGACGACGGAGGTGTCCAGTCCGACCCACACGGCGCCGGTCTCGGGATCGACCTCGGTGAAGCCTGCGAGGCTTTCCCCCGCCGGGAGTTCGACGGTCGCGGCGACGGTGAAGGAGGCGAGGTCCACGCGGTGCATCCGGCGGTTGCCGAAGTCCGTGAACCACACCGCGCCGCGCGTCCGGTCGTGGGCGAACCGCTCACCGCCCTCCAGGGTGAGGGAGCGCCTGACGGCCGCGGTGGCGATGTCGACCTCCGACAGTACGGAGCCCTGCGCCACCAGCACCGTCGAGGCGCTGGGCCCCGGGGCGGCGTCGGTGACGGGCCCGCCCGGCACCCATGCCCCGGCCGCGGCGGCGTCCCCGTCCTTGGCCGTGCCGATGCCCCGCAGCGGGTAGACGAAGACGGCCCCGTCGCCGGGCAGGGGCGCGACGAGCTGCCGCACGGCCCGCCGGCCGAGCGTGCCCGTGGGTCCCGGAGCCTGGCTGACGGTGCTGCGGACCTTGCCGTCGGCGGGTTCCAGGACGTGCAGACCGCTCTCGTTGGCCTCCGTGGTCTCGGGCAGATCGTCCGAACCGACGTACAGCTTCTTCGAGTCGGGGTGCAGGAGCAGGTCGCGGGCCCTGCCAGCGGTGGTGAACTGCGCGGTCGTCCGGTACACGACGGTGCCCTGCGGCACGTCGCCTCCCTCGCCCCCGGCCGCCGAGACGGGGCTGCCGGCGGCGGCCGAGGCGAGCACGAGCGCGAGCGCCGCGGAGGCGGTGCCGGCGCGGCCGGGGGTGAGGGGGTGTCGGGGTGTCATGGCTTCCTCGTCGACGGGCGGACCGGGGTACGGCGGAACGGGTTGCTGGATCCCGTTAGTTGAAGGTCACCGGGACGTGGACGTCGTACTTGCGGTTCGAGGAGTTGAAGTGGTCGGCGCGCGTGACGACGGCGCACTCGACCGTCTCGCCGCAGATCTGGCCGCCGCCCAGGTCGGCCTTGACGTGGATGGTGACGCTGAAGCTGCCGCCCGGTCCGTACTTGGAGGTGTTGGCGAGCGTGCCGCCCAAGACGTTGTTGATCCAGTGCGAGGCACCGGTGGTGCCGGACTGGTCCGAACCGCCCAGACAGGGGGTGGGCTTGGTCGCGCCCTGGGCTCCGTCCACCGCGCAGAGTCCTACGTATATGCCCTTGCCGGTGTTGAATCCGCTGCCGGTGACCGTGACGTTCTGCCCGGTCGCGGCGGCGGAAGAGGGCGCCGTGACGCTGAGGTTGTAGGTGGCCGAGCCGTCGGTGACCGTGCGCGTCGAGGTGGCGGCCGAGGCGGAACCGGCCGCGCCGACGGCGAGCGCGACGGCGGCGGAGGCGGCGACGGCCGCGCGGGCGGCGATTCGGGGCAGGGAGTCGGCGGAGGCAGCACGCATCGCGGAAACACCTTTCGGGTGCGGGAATCAGCGGAATTGAGGTAAGGCTAACCTAATCTCGATCAAGCGTGTACGGCTGGTTCACGCCACGTGACGGCCCGTCGGAACGGGTCACGTGCAGGCCCGAAGGGCCGTCCCGATGGCGCCCTGCTGCGGGCGGTGCGCTGCCGGCACCACCGGAGCCCGGCGAACAGGGCCCGGGCACGGACCGGCTCGCCAGACCGAAAACCGCGCCCCGGACACTCCGGGGCGCGGTACGCGGACATCGCCGGGACGAGGCCGACCTCGTGCTGTGACCGGAAAGGTTCACCGTGTCGCGGCGCCCGGCACGGCACGGCACTAGCCGCGATAGGTCTCCAGCAGGCGCAGCCAGATCTCGCTGACCGTCGGAAAGGCCGGTACCGCGTGCCACAGGCGGGCGATCGGGACCTCCCCGGCCACCGCGATGGTCGCCGCGTGCACCAGCTCGGCGGCGCCCGGTCCGACGAAGGTGGCCCCCAGCAGGACCTCCCGGTCCAGGTCGACGATCATCCGGGCCCGGCCTCGGTAGCCGTCGGCGTACAGCCCGGCACCGGAGACCCTGCCCAGGTCGTAGTCGACGGCGCGCACCCGGTGGCCCGCCTGTTCGGCCTCGGCCAGGGTCAGGCCCACCGAGGCGGCCTCCGGGTCGGTGAAGACGGCCTGCGGGAGGGCGCGGGTGTCGGCGGTGGCCGTGTGGGCGCCCCAGGCGGCGGTGTCCAGCGGGGTGCCCGCCGCGCGGGCGACGATCGCGGCGCCCGCGATGCGCGCCTGGTACTTGCCCTGATGGGTGAGGAGGGCCCGGTGGTTGACGTCCCCGACGGCGTACAGCCAGTCGAAGCCGGGCACCCGACAGGTCTCGTCGACCCCGATCCAGCCGCCTGGCGCCAGCCCGACGGTGTCGAGCCCGATGTCCTCGGTCCGCGGCGCACGGCCCGTCGCCATCAGCAGTTCGTCGCCCTCGACGACCTCCCCGCCCTCCAGCACCACGCGGACGGGCCCGGTGGAGCCGTCCCGTTCGACCGCCTCGACGGCCACGTCCGTGCGGACCACCGCCCCGGCCTCGCGCAGGGCGTCGGCGACGAGCTCCCCCGCGAAGGGCTCCATCCGGGGCAGCAGGCGGGAGCCGCGTACGAGGACCGTCACCTGCGATCCGAGCCCCTGCCAGGCGGTGGCCATCTCGGACGCCACCACGGAGCCGCCCACGATGACCAGCCGGCCGGGGGCCTGCCGCGCGGACGTCGCCTCCCGGCTGGTCCAGGGGCGGGCTCCGGCGATTCCCGGGAGGTCGGGGACCAGTGCCCGGGTCCCGGTCGCGACGACCACCGCGTGCCGGGCCGACAGCACGTGCTGCTCGCCGTCCGGGCCGGTGACGGACACCTTGCGGACCCCGACGAGGCGGCCGTGGCCGCGGTGGACGTCGGCGCCGATCGATTCGAGCCAGTCGATCTGGCCCTGGTCCTTCCAGTCGCCGGTCCAGTAGTCGCGGTGCGCGTAGACCGCCGCGGTGTCCAGGGGGCCCTCGACGGCCCCCGCCAAGCCCGGTACCCGACGGGCGTCGGCCCGCGCCAGTACCGGGCGCAGCAGCGCCTTGCTCGGGACGCAGGCCCAGTACGAGCACTCCCCGCCGACCAGTTCGCTCTCCACGAGGGCAGTGCTCAGCCCGGCGGCGCGGGTCCGGTCGACGATGTTCTCGCCGACCGGGCCCCCGCCGAGCACCACGACGTCGTACTCCACGGCTTCAGTCATGCGGGCCAGTCTCACCGCTGATCGGTGGCCGCGTCACGCACTCATGCCTCCGGCGCGGCGGACCCCTCGGCGCCGGAGTCCTGCGCGCCCGGCTGGGAGGCGGCGATCTTCGCGCGCACCTCGTCCATGTCGAGGGCGCGGGCCTGCCCGATGAGGTCGGTCAGCGCCGCCTCGGGCAGGGCGCCGGGCTGGGCGAAGATGGCCACCTGGTCCCGGACGATCATCAGGGTCGGGATCGAGGTGATCTGGAAGGCCCCGGCCAGCTCCTGCTGTGCCTCGGTGTCCACCTTGGCGAAGACCAGGTCGGGGTGGGCCTCCGAGGCCCTCTCGTAGACCGGTGCGAACTGCAGGCACGGCCGGCACCAGCCCGCCCAGAAGTCGATCAGCACGAACGGGTTCTCGCTGACCGTCTGGTCGAAGTTTTCCTTGGTGAGCTCGACTGTAGCCACGGTGCCCAGACCTCCTGATAGAGCCGTCTGCAGGTTGAACGAACGACCCGCCTCCGGCATTCCTCGCATCGGCCGAACGTGCCGAAACCGCGGACCGGCCCGACCCCCGCCGCGGGCGTTCCCGAAAGAGACGGCCTAGAAGGGGTGGCCCGCGGGGGTGGTGCGGGCCGTGGTCCAGCGCAGTTCCGTGAAGGCGTCCAGGTTCGCCTCGCCGCCGAAGCGGGCGCCGGTGCCGGAGGCGCCGACACCGCCGAACGGCGCGACGGCCTCGTCGCCCACCGTCTGGTCGTTGACGTGCGCGATCCCGGTCGGGATCCGCTCGGCCAGGTCGAGGCCGCGCCCCGCGTCGCGGGTCACGATCCCGAGGGACAGCCCGTACGGTCCGGCGGAGGCCAGTTCCACCGCCTCGTCCTCCGTCGCGAAGGACCGTACGGGCGCGACCGGCCCGAAGACCTCCTCGGCGTAGGCGGGGGTGTCGTCGGCCACGCCCGCCAGGACGGTCGGGCGGTAGAAGAGGCCCCGGTACGTGCCGCCCGCGACGAGCTTGGCCCCCGCCGCGGCGCTGGCCTCGACCAGGGCGTGCACACGCTCCAGCTGGGCGCGGTCGATCAGCGGGCCCAGGTGGACCGGCTCGCGGTACGGGTCCCCCACGGCCAGTTCCTCGGCGCGCGCGGCGAGCCGCTCGACGTACTCGTCGTACAGCGAGGCGTGCACGAGGTGGCGGCCGGCCGTCATGCAGATCTGGCCCTGGTGGAAGAAGGACCCCCAGGTGGCCTGGGCGACGGCGGCCTCGACATCGGCGTCGCGGAGCACGACGAGAGCGGAGTTTCCGCCCAACTCAAGGTGCGTGCGCTTGAGATGACGCCCCGCCAGCTCGCCGACGGTCCGGCCGACAGCGGTGGAACCGGTGAAGGACACCACCCGCACCCGCGGGTCGGCGACCACCGCGGCGCCCGTCCCGGCGCCGCCGGGCAGGACGTGCAGCAGCCCGTCCGGGAGTCCCGCGGCGGCAAGGACCGCGGCGAGCGCGAGCCCGCCGCAGACGGCCGTGCGCCGGTCCGGCTTGAGGAGCACCGCGTTGCCGAGGGCCAGCGCCGGCGCAACCGAGCGGATAGCCAGGATCAGCGGGGCGTTGAAGGGGGCCACGACCCCGACCACGCCGGCCGGGACCCGGCGGGTGAAGGACAGCCGGGGGGCCTCGCTGGGCAGCACCTGGCCGGTCGGGCGCGAGGCCAGTGCCGCGGCCTCGTAGCACTCCTGCGCGGCGACGTGGAGCTCGAAGTCGGCCTTGCCGGGGATCGACCCGGACTCGCGCACCAGCCACTGCCGCAGCTCGTCGGCGTGGGCGGTGAAGAGGTCCCCGGCGCGGCGCAGCACGGCCGCCCGCTGCGGGTGGGTGGTGTGCGCCCAGTCGCGCTGCGCCGCCCGGGCGCGTACGGCGGCCTCCGCCACGTCGGCGGGTGCGGCGAGGTCGAGGGTGGCGAGGGTGCGTCCGGTCGCGGGTTCGACGACCGGGGCGCCACCGCCCGTGAGTGTGGGTCCGTCCTGCCAGAGCGTCGGGTCGAGGAGCGGCATGGCGCGGGGCCTCCGGGTGGGGATGGGCGGGATGCCGGACGAGGGGGGCGGCAGCACGCGCCATCGTGCCAGACCGGAGGCGCCACTTCTGTTCAGTTATTGGGCAGTTGAGAACGAGAGCTGACCGGAAACGATCGACGCCCTGGTGGTGGGGGTCAGCGCTCCAGGACGAGCGCGATGCCCTGGCCGACGCCGATGCACAGCGCCGCCATGCCCGTGCCGGAGCCCACCGCGGCCAGCTGGTGCGCGACCGAGCCGGCCAGCCGGGCACCCGAGGCGCCCAGCGGGTGGCCGATCGCGATGGCGCCCCCGCGCGGGTTGACCACAGCCGGGTCCAGCTCCGGCCAGGCGGCCAGGCAGCCCAGCGCCTGCGCCGCGAAGGCCTCGTTGAGTTCGAGGACGGAGAGGTCGCCGAAGCCGCGGCCTGCCTTGCCGAGGGCGCGCTGCACGGCGTCGACCGGGCCGAGGCCGAACAGCTGGGGCTCGATTCCGGTGACGGCGGAGACGCTGATCCGGGCGAGGGGCTCCCGGCCGGTGGCGGCCAGGCCCGCCTCGTCGGTCAGCAGCAGGGCGGCCGCACCGTCGTTGAGCGGGGAGGCGTTGCCGGCCGTGACCGTGCCCCGGCCGTCCGTCCGGAAGGCGGGCTTGAGCTTGGCCAGCGCTTCGGGCGTGGAGCCCTCGCGGATGCACTCGTCCCGCGCCAGGTCCACGCCCTCGTAGGGCACGACCTCGCCGTCGTACAGGCCGGCGGCCCAGGCGGCCGCGGCCTTGCGGTGGCTCTCCAGCGCGAAGGCGTCCTGCGCCTCGCGGGTGACGGCGTACTTGTCGGCGATCAGCTCGGCGCCCTCGCCGAGCGAGCCGGTCCACTCGGCGGGCATCCGCGGGTTCGTCATCCGCCAGCCCAGCGTGGTGGACCACATCTGCTGGTGTCCGGCGGGGAAGGCCCGTTCGGGCTTCTGGACCACCCAGGGGGCGCGGCTCATCGATTCGACGCCGCCCGCGATGGCCACGGAGGCGTCGCCGAGCGCGATGGCGCGGGCGGCCTGGATCACGGCCTCCAGGCCGGATCCGCACAGCCGGTTGACGGTGACACCGGGGACGGTGACGGGCAGGCCGGCCAGCAGGACCGCCATGCGGGCCACGTCGCGGTTGTCTTCGCCCGCGCCGTTGGCGTCGCCGAAGACGACGTCGTCGATACGGGCCGGATCGAGATCGGGCGTACGGTCCACCAGCGCGCGCACCACGTGCGCGGCCAGGTCGTCCGGGCGGACCCCGGCGAGGGCGCCGCCGAACTTGCCGATCGGGGTGCGGACGGCGTCGACGACGTAGACGTCGCGGACGGTGCGGATGCTCATGGGGTCTCTCCTGGGCGGATCCGTACGGGCGCCGGCGCATCGGTGCCGGTGTCGGCACCGGGGCACGCCGCCGGGCACGCCCGGTGGGGCGCGCCCGCAGTCTCCGTCCGCAGGTCACCGCCTGTCAACGGCCACCCCCGGTCGGGCCCGCCCGGCGCCGCCGGCCCGGCCGCGTCAGGTCGACTCCCGGTGGACGGCCTCGGCGGCCATGAGGTCGTGCCGCTCCGTGGCCTCCGACGGCTCGCGCACGGCCTGGTCCACGAGCGACGCCGAGTGGTCGCCGGTCGGCATCTCGATCCGCACCGTGCTCAGCCGGGGCCGCAGCAGCCGTCCGATGAGCAGGTCGTCGGCGCCGATCACGGCCACCTCCTCGGGGACGCGCAGCCCCTCGTCCTGCAGGGCCCGCATCAGCAGCATCGCGTACTCGTCGTTGTAGGCGAACACCGCGTCCAGCCGCAGCCCGCGCCACCGGGCGGCGAGCTCCGCGGCGGACTCCTCCGTGTACGCCATCGGCAGGGCCTCGACCTCCGCGCCCGCCACACTGCGGGCCCCCGCCAGCCGGGGCGCGGAGAACAGCTCCAGCCCCTCCTCCCGCGGGACGATCACGCCGATCCGCGGGCGGCCCCGCTCGACCAGGTGCGCGGCGGCCCGGGCGCCGACCTCCTGCTGGTCCATGACCAGCGCGTGCGCCCCGGGCACGCCGACCGGGCCCATCGTGATCACGGCGCGGGCGCCGGCCCGCTTGAGCGCGGCGACGTTGCGGGCGGAGAGCATGGTCTCGCCGAGGGATATGACCGCCACCGGACGCAGTTCCGCCCAGGCCCGGACGGCCTCGTCCCCGCCGAGGCCGAGGCTCCCGTACTGCACGACGGTGTAGTCGAGCCGGCGCAGTGCCCACTGGAGCTCGTTGAGGAAGGTGCTGTAGAGCGGCCCGATCGGCACGTGCGGGGTGGGCAGGAGCACGATCCGGGTGTGCCCGGCGCGCAGGCTGCGGGCGGCGGCGTGCGGGACGTACCCGAGCTCCTCGGCCGCCTCGCGGACCCTGCGCCGGGTGGGCTCGCTGATCCGGACGGCCTGGGCGTTGTTCAGCACGTACGAGACCGTCGCGCGCGACACGCCCGCGCGTCGGGCCACGTCGGCGCTGGTGGGAACGGGGGCCGGCGGCTCCGGCGACTTCGATGACTGAGACATTGCCGTGGCATCTTTCCAGAACGGATGGACCCCGGGTCCGCCGGATGGCCGGAAACAAGTGGAGCACGGCGATTACACGAGTCATTGACACGTGTAACCATCGCGTTGCATCCTCCTCGCACCCCGACCCATGCGTCACCGCACGAGGCGCATGCCCCGTCGTGCCGCCGCCCTGTCGCGCTCCGTCGCACCCCCGCCGTCGCGACAGGGCGGCGCGCACCCCTCACCCCGCCTGCGCCGCTTCCCGCCACAACACCCTTGCGTCGCAGCGCCACCTCCCGCTCCGCTTGCCCCTCTCAACTCCTCGCGTCCCCCTGTCCGTTCGCACCTGCCCAGGAGGGCACCGTGGCCCTTTCCTCCTCCGGCACCGGCTCCGACGCCGCAACCGGCCGCACCACCGACACCCCCGCGTCCGCCGGTCCCGCCGGTCCCGCGCCGCGGGGCCTCCTCGCCCTGCTTCTCGTCGGCAACAGCGCCATGTACGCGCTGTACATCGGCGTGGCCGGGGTCCTGCTCGCGCTTCAGGTCGAGGATGTCGACCCGGCGGACAAGGTGGCGAACTTCGGCCTGATAGCGGGCGTCTCGGCGATCTTCGCCACGGTCTTCAACCCCCTCGCCGGCGCCCTGTCCGACCGCAGCGGGCGGCGCAACCCCTGGATCCTCGGCGGCGGGCTGGCCGCCGTACCGGCGATGTTCCTGCTCGGCTTCGCCGACACGATCCTGCTGATCACCATCGCCTGGTGCCTCGGACAGGCCGTCATGAACGTGTACCAGGCGGCCATCACCTCCGTGGTGCCCGACCGGGTGCCCGTGAGCGCCCGCGGCAAGGCGTCGGCGGCGGTCGGCCTCGGCCTGCCCTTCGGCTCGACCCTCGGCGCACTGATCGGGGCGGCCTTCTCGGAGGACTACCGCACCGGTTACCTCGTCTTCGGCGCGCTCGTGGCGGGCGCCGCCGTCCTGTTCACCGCCTGCGGCCGCGAGGAACGGCTGCCGGCCCGCGCCCCGCTGCCCGTCAGGGAGCAGCTCGCCGCCTTCGCGAGCGCGCTGCGGGACCACGACTTCCGGTGGGCCTTCATCGGCCGGGCCCTGCTCGTCCTCGGCTACTTCGCGGTGAGCGGCTGCCAGCTCTACATCCTGCAGGACCACACCGCGCTCCCCGGGGGCATGAAGCCCGAGGCGGCGGCGGCGGTACTGATGCCGCTGACCAGCGTGGCGATGGTGGTCTCCACCGTCCTCGGCGGATACCTCTCGGACCGTTTCGACCGCCGCAAGCTGTTCGTCGGCGCCTCCGCCCTCCTGTCGGCCGTCGCCCTCGTCATCCCGGCGGTCTCCACGAGCTGGGCCGCGATGCTGGTCTTCGCCGCGGTCAACGGGCTGGCGTTCGGCTGCTACATGGCGGTGGACACCGCGCTCGTGACGATGGTGCTCCCCAACGCCGAGGACGCGGCCCGCGACATGGGCGTGCTCAACATCGCCAACGCGGGCCCGCAGATCATCGCGCCCTTCGTCGCCTCGCTGGTCGTCTCGGTCAGCGGCGGCTACACCGCGCTGTTCGTCGTCGCGGCCGTCCTGGCGGTGGCCGGAGCGCTGGCCGTCAAGCCGATCCGCGGCGTGCGCTGAGCCCGGCTCCCGCCGCCAGCCTCCGCGCATCAGTCCGCTCCTTCGACCTGAATTCACCGTTCACCGAACGCCGCCGAGAAGGGCACCACCGTGCAGCTGCACACGCAGACCTGGGGCGAGGGCGACCGCTTCGCCCTCCTGATCCACGGCATCATGGCCGACCACCGGACCTGGCGCCGGGTCGGGCCCGCCCTCGCCGACCGCGGCTACCACGTCATCGCCGTGGACCTGCGCGGCCACGGGGCGAGCGGGCGCGGGGAGTACAGCCCTCGGCACTACGCGGACGACGTGGTCGAAACACTGCCCGCCGGCGCCGAGCTCGCCATCGGCCACTCCCTCGGCGGCCTGGCGCTGTCGCTGGCGGTGGACCGGCTGAAGCCGCGGCGGGCGGTGTTCTCCGACCCGGCCTGGCACCTGGCGGCCCCCGCCGAGGGCTTCGGCCCGGAGCTGCTGGCGCAGTTCAAGACGGCGACCGGGGCGGAGATCCGGGCGATGAACCCGCGCTGGGAGGAGGTCGACGTCGCCATCGAGCTGGAGACCCTGGCGTTGTGGGACGCGGGGACGGCGCTGAGTCTCGCCCCGCTGCTCGGGGCCGACCTGATGCCGGCCGCACCGGTGGTCCCCTCCCTGGTACAGCCGGCCGACCCGAGCACCCTGATCACACCGGAGCGGGCGCGGACGCTCACCTCCCGCGGATTCGAGGTCCGTTCGGTGTCCGGCGCCGGCCACACCATCCACCGCGACGACTTCGACGGGTTCATGGCATCCCTGGAGGGATGGGTCCAGGACGCGCCGGCGCACTGAGGAGCTGCCGGCCGACGGGGACACCGGGGCTCGGGATGTCCGAGGCGCGTGCGACCATCGAGCCTGCCCTCACCGGGCGGCCGACCGTCGCCGCCCCACCGTCGGCTGCGTCCCACCCTCTGAGCAAGGAGCTCCACGCGCATGTCCATACCCCCGGGTCCCCCGCCGTACCCCGAGCCGTACCCGCAGCAGGGACCGTACGGGCAGCCGGGGCAGCCCGCGCCGTACGGCGGCCCGCAGGGCTGGTATGCGCCGCAGGCACCGCAGAAGAACAACGCGCTGGCCATCGTCGCGTTCGTCATGTCGCTCGTGTGCGCCATCCCGCTGGTCCCCCTGATCCTCGGCATCGTGGCCCTGTCCCAGATCCGCAAGCGCGGCGAGAAGGGCAAGGGCTTCGCCGTGGCGGCGATCGTCATCCACGGCGTGACCATCGCCTTCTACGGGATCCTGCTGGTCCTCGGCCTCTCCGGAGCGCTGGACGACGGCGCCTCGCCGAAGCGCGACACCGGCGGCCAGGTCACCGGCTCGGGCTCCGTCAAGGTGAGTGACATCCGCAAGGGGGACTGCTTCAACACCAACGGCGATCTGGCGGAGTACCAGGACGAGGACGGCGGCGAGGCCTCCTTCTCGGTGCGCGTGGTGCCCTGCGACCAGCCGCACGAGGGCGAGGCGTACGCCGTCTTCAACCTGGACAACGGGACGTACCCGGGTACGGAGAAGGTCACCGCGCTCGCCGAGGAGAAGTGCGCCGGCACGCTGCTGACCGACTACGTGGGCAAGGACCCCAAGCTCGCGGAGAAGCTGGAGGTCTACTACTACTTCCCGCAGGCCGCCACTTGGGCCCTCGGCGACCGCGAGGTCACCTGCTTCCTGGGCGACACCAGCGGGGCGAGCACCGGATCGGCCCGCACCGCCGGCTCCTGAGCCGCCGTCGCCTCTCAGAACCGCACGTCCGCGGGGCCGCCACCGATTCCGGTGGCGGCCCCGCGCCCTTTGCGAACGCCTCACCGCGCGGGGAGCGTGCAGTACCACGCGGCCCGCACTGCGCCGGGCCGGCCGCGGCTCGTCGGCCCGGTGTGTGTCAGAGGCGGCTGTGACACTGGCCCGATGAGCGACAACAGCGAGTACGACGGTCACGTGGACCCGCGGGACCTCCTCCTGCGCACCGACTGGAACGCGGTGGAGCACTGCTGCCCCGACGTGGCGCCGGCGACGCCCGTGCTGCTGCTGGAGCTGCTGGACGACGATCCCGGCGTCCAGGGCTGGGCCTTCCGGGCCTTGGTCGAGGCCCACACCCGCCAGCAGGTCTTCTACACCGCCACGGCCCCCGCGGCCCGGTTCGTGGCGGCCGTCCTGGGGGATCCCCGGACGCTGAGGCCGGTCACCGACCGCTGCGCGCAGGAGGAGGTCGGCCTCGGTCCGCAGACCCCGTTCCCGCTGCGGGCCGGACTGCTGGCCTGGCTGGGCGACTCGGTCGTGGAGGCTCTCGCCCAGCGGGAGCGGCCCTACGGCGAGGCAGAGCCTTGAGGCGTTCCTCGACCTCGCCCCGGAGTTCCACGCGGCCGCGCGGCCCTTGCTGGATCCCTCTGCCGCCGGGTCGCCCGCGGTCCGCGAGGCGGCCCTGGGAGTCGTGCTGGCCGTACTCCGGCTGCCCGCCCTCGCCGACCGGATACCCGGCCACCGCGACCTCGTCCGCGCGACGGCCCTCGGCGACGGCCCCCACCGCCTCCGCGCCGTCGACACGCTCTCGTCCTGGGGCGAGGAGGTATCGCACCTGCTCTGACGGATGACGCGGCCGCGCCTCCCCGTTACCGTCTTCCTACCGATCGGTAATGGGGGGAGTGGTTCACGATGTCGGAGTCCTCGGGTCCTGCCACGGCAGCGGCCTCGACACGGTCGGCGGTACGGTCCGCGGCGGAGCCCGCGGCGGATCGCGGGCTGGTCTGGATGGCCGCAGCGCTCGCCGAAGGCAGCGTTTCCGCACGGGAGTTGACCGCGCGGGCACTGCAGCGGATCGCGGCGGCGCAGCCCGAGCTCAACGCCTTCCGGACCGTGCGCGCCGAAGCGGCGCTCGCCGAGGCGGACGCGGCGGACCGCAGGCTCGCCGCGGGTGAGCGGCTGCCGCTGCTGGGCGTGCCGCTCGCGGTGAAGGACGACATGGACGTGGCCGGCGAGCCGACGGCCTTCGGCTGCGCCGGCTCCTTCGCCCCGAAGGCCGCCGACAGCGAGGCGGTTCGCCGGCTGCGGGCTGCGGGTGCGGTCATCGTCGGCAAGACCCAGACGCCGGAGCTGGGCCAGTGGCCCTTCACCGAGGGCGGGGCCTTCGGGGCGACCCGCAATCCGTGGAACCGGTCGTACACGCCCGGTGGTTCCTCGGGTGGCTCGGCGGCTGCCGTGGCGGCGGGTCTGGTCCCGGCCGCGCTCGGTTCGGACGGGGCCGGGTCGGTGCGGATCCCCGCCGCCTGGACCCACCTGGTCGGAGTGAAACCGCAGCGCGGGCGCATCTCCACCTGGCCGGAGCGGGAGGCCTTCAACGGGCTCACGGTCAACGGGGTGCTGGCCCGTACGGTCGCGGACGCGGCACTGCTGCTGGACGCCGCGAGCGGACCGCACCCCGAGGACCTGCACCGCCCGGCACGCATCTGCGCGGTCGAGGCGGCCCGGCGCACCCCGCGCCGGCTGCGGATCGCCCTGTCCTTCGGGATGGCCTTCACGGCCACGCCCAAGTCGCTGGATCCGGAGGTGCGCTCAGCGGTGGAGCGGCTGGCCGCGCGGCTGGAGTCGCTGGGCCACGAGGTGGTCCCGGAGGACCCCCGCTACGGCCCGATCGGCCTGACCTTCGTACCCCGCGCGACCAGCGGCGTACGGGACTGGGCGGCGCGGACGCCGGATCCGGCGCTGCTGGACCCGCGTACGCACGAGGCCGTACGGACGGGCCGGCTGCTGGGCGGCCTGCCGCTGCGGGTCTCCCGCCGGGCCGAGACCCTGCTGCGCCGGCGGGTCGGCGAGATCTTCGGGCGCTTCGACGTGGTCCTGACCCCGACGACGGCCACTCCCCCGCTGCGGGTCGGAGCGCTGGCCGGGATGGGGGCCATGGCCACGGACCGGGCGATGATCGCGGCCTGCCCGTACGCCTGGACGTGGAACGTCCTGGGCTGGCCCGGGGTGAACATCCCGGCCGGGCTGACGGAGGACGGGCTGCCGGTGGGTGCCCAGTTGCTCGGCCCCGCGGACTCGGAGCCGCTGCTGCTGGGGCTGGCGGCGCAGGTGGAGGCGGCGGAGAACTGGGCGGCGCGGCGACCGGGCTGAGGGGCCGCGTGCCGGGGTGGCGGGCGGGCCGGAATGCCGGGGGTGAGCCCCCGTGACACGCTGAAGGGGGGATCTCGCCGGCCCGGCCCCGTCCGGTCGGCCCTGCCACCCGAGGAGTACGAAATGGCCACTGACGCCGGCAGGCAGCAGGCGGCCCGCACGCATCCGGGTCCGTGGAACGCAGCCACGTCGGGCAGGACCGTCCTGGCGGCGGTCCTGATGATCTTCGGTGGCGCGATGGCGTTCTTCGAGGGGATCGCCGCCGTCGCCAGCGACGACCTGTTCGTCGTGACCCGCCACTACCTGTTCGAGTTCAGCCTGACCGGCTGGGGATGGGTCCACCTCATCCTGGGCGCCGCCCTCATCGCGGCCGGCTGCGCCGTCCTGTTCAGCGGCGCCCTGTGGGCCCGCTACTTCGGGATCACGGTCGCCGGCCTGGGCGCGTTCGCCAACTTCCTGTGGCTGCCGTACTACCCGTTGTGGGCCCTGGTGCTCATCGCCGTCAACATCCTGGTCGTCTGGGCGCTGTGCACGGGCGCTCACCACGAGGCGGACCCGACCTGACCTACCGACCGGGGTCGCGCCTGACCAGAGCCGGCACGTTGCCGCCCGTCCCGGACCGGATCCGGGGCGGGCAGGCACTACCCTCGCCCGGATGACGGCACTTTCACACCACAGCAGCGGCCGCGCCGACCAGCCGGGCCGCGACGGTTCCACGGCCACCACCGAGGCCGATCCGCACACCATCGGGCCGGTGCGCACCGAGTACGCCCCGGATCCCGACGGCGACCCCGACCCCGGCGAGATCGTGTGGACCTGGGTCCCCTTCGAGGAGAACGACGGGCGCGGCAAGGACCGTCCCGTGCTGGTCGTGGCCCGCGAGCCCGGCGGCCCGACGCTGCTCGCCGTGCAGCTGTCCAGCAAGCGGCACGACCACGACCGCGAGTGGGTGCCGATCGGAACGGGCCCCTGGGACAGTGCGGGCCGGGAGTCGTGGGTGGACGTCGACCGGGTGCTGCGGGTGCACGAGTCGGGGATGCGGCGGGAGGCCTGCGCGCTGGACCGGGGACGCTTCGGGCTGGTGGTCGACCGGCTGCGCGAGCGCTACGGCTGGCGGTAGCGGCAGCAGCGGCCCGAGGCCCGGCGGCGGCGGGCCGCCCGGGGCTCAGGCCGCCGTGAAGTCCGCGAACGCCCGCTCGAAGGCCTCCCGGGTGTCCGGCTTGCGGTCCAGTACGGCGAACACCACCCGCTCGAAGGTCCCCGCGAACCGCCCCGCCAGCAGTCCCCGGAAGGCCTCGGCCACGTCCGCCGGGTTGTTGCGGAACACCCCGCAGCCCCAGGCACCCAGCACCAGCCGCCGGTACCCGTGCGACGCCGCCACCTCCAGGACGAGCTGCGCCCGCCGGACCAGCGCCCCGGGGATCTCTGCGGCCCGGTCCGGCTCCTGCCGCAGGATGGTGCCCGCGTTGGGTGCGGGAGAGGTCAGGAATCCGGCCAGGAACGGCGACTCCATCAGGTCGCCCCGGTCGTCACGGAAGACCGGCACCCCCGGCGAGTGAATCACCCGGTCGGTGTAGAAGGTGCTGGCTTCCGCGCGGTGCACCTCGTAGTACTCCGGCGCCTCCAGCAGCGTCTCGTACAGCGCGGACGCGCGGCACAGCGCCTCCTCCTGCGCCTTGGCCCCGCGGACGTAGCCGCCCCCGGGATTACGGGCCGAGGCGAAGTTCAGGACCGCCACCGACGCCCCCGCCGGTCCGTCCCCCGGGCCCGCCGGAGCGCCCTCGGCGAGCCTACGGGCAGCGACCGTGCTGCTCTCCCCCGTGACCTCCACGGCCGTCGCCCGCCCCCCGCCGACGAGTTGTTCGCCTGGAATGACCTGGTTTGGTCCATATATCCTGGTTCCTGCCTTGGCGTCCGCCAGGGCGGCGGCGAGCGGAACCTGCCGCCCCGACCGCGTCCGGTACCCGCCGGCCGCAAGGATTTCCGCGTTCTCCCGCGCGATCTCGCGCAATCTGCTGCTCACGCCGCCATCCTGCGCACCCCCTTTACCCGGCGGCAAAGGATTTTGTTCCCGACGGAGGGGTAGGCACGGGTGATGCCAAGGCCGCCGACAGGAGAAGAGGACCCGGTCATGCCCTTCGACCCACCCGTTCCCCCACCCACGCCGGACATTCCCCCGCCACCCGCGATCAGCGAGACGCAGGCGGAGCACCTGATCCACGGGATCTGCTTCAAGACCGGCCCGCCCCGCCTGATCGGTGCCGAACTCGAGTGGCTGGTCCTGGACGCCGAGCGGCCCGCCCTGCGCGTGACCCCCGAGCGGCTCCGGGCGGCGCACGCCGCGGCCCGCGCACTGCCGCTGAACTCCCGGGTGACCGTCGAGCCGGGCGGCCAGCTCGAGCTCAGTTCGGACCCCGCCACCTCGCTCATGGGCTGCGTGGACCGGCTGCAGGACGACCTCACCGCCGTCCGCGCCGCCCTGCGGGAGCAGGGACTCGTCCTGCACGGCCTCGGCCGCGATCCGCGCCTGCCGTACCACCGGCTGCTGAACAGCCCGCGCTACGACGCGATGGAGGCCTACTTCGA
This sequence comes from Streptomyces sp. A0592, assembly GCF_004795115.1. Lineage (NCBI taxonomy): Bacteria > Bacillati > Actinomycetota > Actinomycetes > Kitasatosporales > Streptomycetaceae > Streptomyces > Streptomyces sp. A0592. The sequence goes on along the minus strand of NZ_SSBM01000011.1, from coordinate 114,856 downwards.
CCGCACCGGCCCGGCCGGGCGCGCCATGATGTGCGCCTCCGCCTCCGTGCAGGTCTGTGTGGACGCCGGGTACGAGGAGCCGGGCGTGCTCGGCCACGGCCGGCGCTGGCGGCTCGCTCACCTGCTGGGCGCGGTCCTGGTGGCCGCCTTCGCCAACTCCCCCGCCGACGAGGGCCCGTATGCGGGCTGGCGCTGCTCCCGCCAGGGGATCTGGAACGACCTGGACTCCCGGCGCACCCTCGCACCGCCCCTGGAGGCGGGACCGCGGGACGGCTGGGTGCGCCAGGCGCTGGACACCGAGGTGATGTGCGTACGGTCGTACGAGGGCGAGGCGTGGGACGTCCCGCGCGGCACGACCTTCCGCGACTGGCTGCGCGCGGGCGACGAGGGGCAGGCCCTGCGGGCGCCCACCGCCGAGGACCTGGACTACCACCTCACCACGCTGTTCCCGCCCGTGCGGCCGCGCGGCCACATGGAGTTGCGCATGATCGACGCGCAGCCCGGCGACGACGGCTGGCTGGTCCCGGTGGCCGTCGTGCACGCGCTGTTCGACGACCCGGAGGCCGCCGAGACCGCCTACCGGGTGACCAAGGCCCTGGCCGACTCCTACGGTTCGCAGCCCGCCCCCCGCAATCCGCTCTGGCGGTCCGCCGCCCGCCACGGTCTGACCGATCCCGAGCTGCGGGCGGCCGCCAAGACCTGCTTCCGCGCGGCCGCGGAGGCGCTGCCCCGGCTGGGTGCCAACACCCGTGTCCGGGACACCGTCGGCGCGTTCAACGAGCGCTTCGTGCTGCGTGGCCGATGTCCGGGTGACGAACCGCCACAGCTGCGGCCCGAAGGGAAGGAGGCCCTGCGATGACCACCGAATCCCACCCCGGGCTGCGGGAACGGGCGGCCGCCTCGCTGACGGCCGCGCGGGCCCGGACTGCGGCGCTCACCGACCCGGTGACCGACGCCGACCTCACCGCCCAGCATTCCCCCCTGATGTCGCCGCTGGTCTGGGACCTGGCGCACATCGGGAACCAGGAGGAGCTCTGGCTGCTCCGCCGGGTCGCCGGACGCGATTCGATGCACCCGGAGATCGACCCCCTCTACGACGCCTTCGAGCATCCGCGCGCCGAGCGTCCGAAGCTGCCGCTTCTGGGGCCCGCGGAAGCCCGCCGGTACGCGGCCGAGGTCCGGGGCCGGGTCTTCGACCTGCTGGAGAGCACCCCGCTGGAGGGCAGCGTGCTCCTCGACGACGGCTTCGCCTTCGGGATGATCGCCCAGCACGAACAGCAGCACGACGAGACCATGCTGATCACCCATCAGCTCCGGCAGGGCGCCCCCGTGCTGACCGCCCCGGATCCGGACGCCCCCTACGACCCGCCGGGCGCGGCCGAAGTCCTCATACCGGCCGGCCCGTTCACGATGGGCACCTCCGCCGAGCCGTGGTCGCTGGACAACGAACGGCCGGCGCACGAGCGGGAGACCGCGGCGTTCTGGATGGACACGCTGCCGGTGACGAACGCCGCGTACCGGGCCTTCATCGCGGACGGCGGATACGACGAGCCCCGCTGGTGGGCGGCGGCCGGCTGGGACCAGATCCGCCGGCACTCCATCGGAGCGCCGCTGTTCTGGCACCGGGAGGGCGGCGAATGGCTGCGCCGCCGCTTCGGGGTGACCGAGCCCGTCCCCGATGAAGAACCGGTTCTGCACGTCAGCTGGTACGAGGCGGACGCCTACGCCCGCTGGGCTGGGCGGCGGCTGCCCACGGAGACGGAGTGGGAGAAGGCCGCCCGCTTCGATCCCGCGACCGGCCGCTCGGCCCGCTACCCGTGGGGCGACGCGGACCCGACCCCCGCGCACGCCAATCTGGGACAGCGGCACCTGCGCCCGTCCCGCGCGGGCAGCTATCCGGCCGGGGCGTCACCGCTCGGGGTGCGCCAGCTGATCGGCGACGTGTGGGAGTGGACGGCGTCCGATTTCCTGCCGTACCCGGGCTTCCGCGCCTTCCCCTACCGGGAGTACTCGGAGGTGTTCTTCGGCCCGGAGCACAAGGTGCTGCGGGGCGGTTCCTTCGCCGTGGACCCGGTGGCCTGCAGGGGCACCTTCCGCAACTGGGACCTCCCGGTGCGACGGCAGATCTTCTCCGGTTTCCGCACCGCGAGGGACGTCTGATGTGCCGCCATATCGCCTACGTGGGACCGGTGACCGCGCTCGGGAGGCTGCTGAGCGAGCCCGAGCACTCCCTGGTGCGCCAGTCCTGGGAGCCGCGCCGCCAGAAGAACGGCACGGTCAACGCCGACGGCTTCGGGGTCGGCTGGTACGCGGAGGGCGACCCCGTCCCGGCCCGCTACCGCCGCGCCGGGCCGATCTGGGGCGACCTGACCTTCACGGACCTCGCCCGGGTGGTGCACAGCGGGGCCGTACTGGCCGCCGTACGGGACGCCACTGCGCCGGGGGCCGACGGGGAGGCCGCGGCCGCGCCGTTCACGGACGGGCCGTGGCTGTTCAGCCATAACGGCGCGGTGCGCGACTGGCCCGCGGCGGCGGCCCCGCTCGCGGCGGCGCTGCCGCCCGAGGAACTGCTGCAGCTGGCCGCCCGGACCGACTCGGCACTGGTATGGGCCCTGGTGCGGCGCCGCCTGCGGGCCGGTGACGACCTGGGCACGGCGCTCGCCGAGCCCGTGCGGGAACTGTCCTCGGCCGCGCCCGGCTCCCGGCTGAACCTGCTGCTCACGGACGGCGCGGCGATCGCCGCGACGGCCTGGGGCGATTCGCTCTGGTACCTGGCCGATCCGACGGCGGGGCGCACCGTGGTGGCGTCCGAGCCGTACGACGACGACACCCGTTGGTGCGAAGTGCCCGACCGGACCCTGCTGACCGCCACCCGTTCGCGGGTCCGCCTGACCCCGCTCAAGGAGAACCGCACGTGAACAGCTTTCAGTTGACCCGGACCCTCGACGAGGACGCGGCGGAGACCGCACTGCGCGCGGACGTGCTGCACGGGCTGACCCACACGCCGAAGGTGCTGCCGCCCAAGTGGTTCTACGACGCGCGGGGCAGTGAGCTCTTCGAGGAGATCACCCGGCTGCCCGAGTACTACCCGACCCGCGCGGAGCGGGAGATCCTGCTGGAGAGGGCGCGGGAGATCGCCGCGGAGAGCGGCGCCCGCACCCTGGTGGAGCTGGGCTCCGGGTCTTCCGAGAAGACCCGGCACCTGATCGAGGCGATGCCCGCGCTGGACACCTACGTACCGGTGGACGTGAGCGAGAGCGCCCTGCGGGGAGCGGCCACCGCGCTGCTCGCCGACCATCCGGGGCTGCGCGTGCACGCCCTGCTGGCCGACTTCACCCGCGCGCTGCAGCTGCCGGACTCCCCCGGGCCCCGGCTGGTGGTGTTCCTGGGCGGCACCATCGGGAACCTGCTGCCGCCGGAGCGTGCGGTGTTCCTGGCGTCCGTACGGGCGATGCTGTCTCCCGGTGATGCGCTGCTGATGGGCACGGACCTGGTGAAGGACGAGTCCGTGCTGGTGACGGCGTACGACGACGCCCGGGGGGTGACGGCCGAGTTCAACAAGAACGTGCTGGCCGTCATCAACCGGGAGCTGGACGCCGACTTCCACACCGCCGACTTCGAGCACGTGGCAGTGTGGAACAGGGAGCAGGAGTGGATCGAGATGCGGCTGCGCGCCCGGTCCGAGCTGACGGTGAAGGTCCGGGCGCTGGACCTGGTGGTGCCGTTCACGGAGGGTGAGGAGATCCTTACGGAGGTGTCCGCGAAGTTCCGTCAGGAGGGTGTGCGCAAGGAGCTGGCCGCGGCCGGGCTGGAGCTCACCCAGTGGTGGACGGACGCGGCGGGCCGCTTCGCGCTGTCCCTGTCGGTCGCCGAGGGCCCGGTGGGCCGCTCCTGATCGGGTAGGGGGCTGTCTTGTCGATCGGGCTGGACCAGGGAGCCCGGCGTGATCGGCGGGACACCCCCTGGGTCCGGTCGCGGCCGCTCCGGCGCGCGGCCGGCCACGGCCCGCTGGGCCGCGGCCGCGAGGTCCCGCCGGTCGGTGTACCGGCCCGGCGGGATCCGCGGCAGCAGGGTGACCTCGGCCCGGATCCCGCGGGCCCGGGCGATCCGCCACAGTGACGAGGTGAGCGGGTCGTCCCCGACGAAGGCGGGCGCCCCGGCCGGGCTCCCGTCGGCCCGCAGGTACGCGAGGTGCGCGGGCTGTACGGGAACCCTCGCGTCCAGGGCGGCCTGGAAGGCGGCCCGGCGGAAGGCGCCCTGGGCGCGCCCGCACCAGGTGGAGCCCTCCGGGAAGACGGCGACGCGGTCGCCTGCGAGCAGTGCGCGGGTCATCGTGGTGACGGTGGCGGGCAGCGCGCGGATCCGGTCGCGCTCGATGAAGAGGGTCCCGGCCTGCCCGGCGAGGCGGCCGAGGACGGGCCAGGCCCGGATGTCGCTCTTGGCCAGCATCCGGCTGGGCAGGACGGCCGCGACGAGCGGGATGTCGAGCCAGGAGATGTGGTTGGCGACGAGCAGCCGGCCGCCGTGCCGGCCGGGGCTGCCGTGCACGGTGATCCGTACGCCGAAGGCCCGCACCAGTGCGGCCGCCCAGGCCCGTACGAGTGCGTGGCGGGGGCCGGCCGGCAGCAGCCGGACCGGCGGGGCGCCCAGGATCCCCAGCAGGATCAGGGCCACGGCGCCGGCGAGCCGCAGCACCGCGTGCGGGACGCTCGCGGTGCGCCCCTCGTGGCCGGCGCAGGCCTCGGGGGTGCAGGGCGAGGTGGGCAGCCAGACGCTCATGTGCCCGGGATGAGCGAGCGGAAGTGCTTCAGGTAGCGCGGGTTGGTCCGGCGCAGGGAGAGCAGGACGTACAGGTCGGCGCAGCCGAACTCGGCGTCGAGGGCGGGCTCGCCGCAGACCCAGGCGCCCAGGCGCAGGTAGCCGCGCAGCAGCGGCGGCAGTTCCGTGCGGTCGGGGAAGTCGATGCCTTCGGGGTTCCAGGGGATGTGGGGGGTGACCCGGTACTCCTCGGGTGCGGGGCTGCGGCGCAGGGCGCTCTCCCGGGTGGCGGCGGCGAGGACGCCGCCGTCGGCGAGCGGTATCGAGCAGCAGCCGGCGAGGAAATTGCGGCCGGTGCGGTCCATGTAGTGGGCGAGGCCCGCCCAGATCAGGGCGATGACCGCGCCGTTGCGGTGGTCTGGGTGGACGCAGGAGCGGCCGACCTCGACGAGGTCGGGGCGGATGGGCGCGAGCGCGGAGAGGTCGAACTCGCCCTCGGAGTAGAGGCGGCCCGCGACGGCGGCGCGCTCCGGGGGCAGCAGCCGGTAGGTGCCGACGACCTGCTCGGTCTGCTCGTCGACGACGAGGAGGTGGTCGCAGTACGCGTCGAAGGCGTCGGCGTCGAGGCCCGGCTCGGGGCCGTCGAGGCGGGCGCCGAGCTCGCCGGCGAAGACCTGGTGGCGCAGGCGCTGGGCGGCCCGTACCTCGTCCTCGTCGCGGGCCAGGCGGACGGTGTAGTGGGGGTCGGCGGCGGCCTTGGCCGGGGCGGGCGCGGGGGCGAGGAGGGGGGAAGTGGGGGCGGGGGCGGGGGCCGTGGAGAGGGACGGGGACAGGGGTGCGATGGTCATGGCGGCTCCTGAACCGGACACGGAGGGCCAGGCCGGCAGGTGGTGGCCTGGCTCCTTTACTTCTTCCGTGACCGGCTGGATTCGACATGACCGCTCTGCGGCCCGCGGGTGTGCGGACGGCGAACTCGCCGGTACCGCGCCGCGGCGGCGCCGGCGTCAGCGGTCGGAGCTGAGGATCCTGCCGATCTCCGCGGAGGCCGTGCGGGCGGCCTGCTTGGGGTCCTGTCCGGTGAGCACGGCGGTCATGAAGGGCTTGATCGGGTTCTTCGCCTCGACCTCGGCCCAGCGGGCGGAGGTCGGGGTGGCCCGGCCCTGTGCGGCGCCGGGGGCCATGTTGGTGGCGCCCTCGTTGCCCTCGACCACGTGCGCGAGGGTGGTCTTGTTCGGTACGTAGCTCATCGTGCGGGCGAGCTCGGTCTGCCACTTCTCGCTGACCAGGGCCGTGATCACATCGACGGCGCCCTTACGGTGTCCGGTCCGCTCCGGGATGATCAGGTCGGAGCCGCCGGTGAAGACGGAGCCGGCCTTGTCGGAGGTCTTGCCGGGGATCGGGAAGAAGCCGAGCCTGCCCTTCAGTGCGGGGTTGGCCGCTTCGATCTCGGCGGCCTGGCTGGGCGGGGCGATGATCTGGGCGACCTGGCCGCGGGCGAAGACCTGCGACTGCGGGGGCGTCTCCTCGTCGGCGGTCCTGGGGCCGTCGCCGAGGGCCTGGAGCTGCTTGTAGAACTCCATGCCGGCCAGTGCCTTCTCGTCGTCGAGGGTGCCGACCCACTTGCCGCCCGTCTCGACGGCGAGCTCGCCGCCCTCGTCCCAGACGAAGCCGGCCAGGACGTACCAGTTCTGGCCCGCGAGGTAGATGCCCTGCTGGTCGCCCTTGTCGAGCTTCTGGGTTGCCTGGATCCACTCCTGGCGGTTCTTGGGCGGGGTCTTTATGCCGGCGTTCGCGAAGAGGTCCTTGTTGTAGACGACGACGCGGTTGGCTGCGTACCAGGGGACGCCGTACTGGGCGCCGTTGATGCTTCCCGGCTCGGCGAGGCCCTTGAGCCAGTCCTTGCTGCCCCACTCGCGCAGTCCTTCGAGGGTGAGTTCGGAGAGGCCTCCGGTCTCGATGTACTGCGCGACCTGGGTGTTGCCGACCTCGATGACGTCGGCGGGCTCCTTGCTCGTGCCGTCCAGGACGGCGTTGACCTTGTCGCCGATGCCCGTCCACTCCTGGATCCTGACGTCCAGGTCGAGGCCGGGATGGTCCTGCTCGAAGGACGCGGTGAACCGGTCGATGAAGTCCTCCGAGGCGCTGCCCTTCATCAGCCAGAGCGTCACCTTCTGCCGCCCTGCTGCCTGATCGGCCGACTGGACGCAGCCCGTCAGGGCGGTCGCGGCCGCGGCCGCGAGGGCCGTGCACACGGCGAGGAAGCGCATCTTCAAGAGGGTCACCTTCTGGAGCTCGGTCTCAGATGGCTCGAAATTGGCATAGACCAATAGGCCGGTCAAGGGTCTTTCGCTCGGGATTGTTGGCGCAAAGCTCGCGGAGCAGGACTAACTGGGGCACCGTAGAACCAGGCAAAAGCGACCCACTGTCGGGAGACCCCCATGTCCAACCACACGTACCGGGTGACCGAGATCGTCGGCACCTCTCAAGAGGGCATCGATCAGGCCATTCGCAACGGGATCGCCCGGGCGGGCCAGACCGTACGGAACCTGGACTGGTTCGAGGTGGTCCAGGTCCGCGGCCACATCGAGAACGGGGAGATCGCCCACTACCAGGTGGGGCTGAAGGTCGGCTTCCGCCTCGACGGCGAGGACTGAGGGCCACCCCTGCGGCTGTCCCCCGACCGCTCAGGTCCGGCCCTCGACCTCCTGGCCGGACGTGAGCTCGGGCGCGTCCTGCGCCCAGTCGGCGACGACGACCCGGAAACCGGCCGCCCGCGCGGCCTGGCAGACCAGTTCGTCGTCGTCGACGAGCATGCGCACCTCACGGCCCCGCGCGATCCGTCCCAGCACCTCCAGCTTGGTCGTCCGGGCCGGGCGCCGGTCCTGGTTGCCGCGCATCCACAGCCGCCCCTCGGGGAGGCCGTGCAGGGTGAGCCACTCCACCGTGTCCGCCCGGCACCGCTCGGGCCGCCCGGTCAGGTACACCACCTCGCAGTCGGCCGAGCTCTCCACCGCCAGCGCGATCCCGCGCGCGAGCGGCGGATCGGCCGGCGCCGCGCCGAAGAAGCCGGCCCAGTCCCTGGGGCGACGCTCCAGGAAGTGCTGGCGGTGGGCGGTGTCGGCCAGGGTGTTGTCGATGTCGAAGACGGCCAGCGGGGGCCGCGACGTGCTCTTGTCGCTCATCCGGCCAGCCTATGGCCGGGCACCGACACGGGCCCGGACGGGAATCCCCGCGGCCCTGCGGCGTTGAGTCCTGTGTGATCCGAAAACTCTCGATACTCGACCGGTCGCGCACCCGCCGGGACCACCCGGCCCCGCAGGCCCTGCGCGACACCGTGGCGCTGGCCCGGACGGCCGAGGCGCTCGGCTACCACCGCTTCTGGGTGTCGGAGCACCACAGCGTGCCCGGCGTCGCGGGCTCCGCACCGACCGTGCTGGCGGCGGCCGTCGCCGGGGCGACGGACCGGATCCGGGTCGGCACGGGCGGGGTCATGCTCCCCAACCACCAGCCCCTCGTGGTCGCCGAGCAGTTCGGGGTACTGGAATCGCTCTTCCCCGGCCGGATCGACATGGACCTCGGCCGCTCGGTCGGCTTCACGAACGGCATCCGGCGTGCCCTGGGCCGGGACACCGGGGACGCCGACCGTTTCGAGGAACAGCTCACGGAGCTCCTCGGCTGGCTCGACGGCACCCAGGGGACGCATCCCGAGGTGCACGCCCACCCCGCCGAGGGCCTGACCGTCCCGGCGTACGTACTGGCCACCGGCGAGGGTGCGGGGATCGCCGCCCGGGCGGGACTGCCGCTGGTGGTGGGCGACCTGCGCAGCCGCGGCCGGGTCGCCGGGATCGTGGAGGGGTACCGCAAGGAGTTCCGGCCCTCCGCGCGGGGCTCGGAGCCGTACGTCGTGGTCTCGGGCACGGTGGCCGTCGCGGCCACGGCCGAGGCGGCCCGGCGCATCCTGCTCCCGGAGGCCTGGTCCCTCGCGTACTCCCGCACCCGCGGCAGCTTCCCGCCGCTCCGCCCGGCCGAGGAGGTCGAGGCGCTGGAGATGAGCCCGAAGGAGCGGGAACTGTACGAGGGCGCCCTCACCGGGCACATCCACGGCACGGAGGAGCAGGTGGCGGAGCAGCTGTCGGCGGTCGCGGAGGAGACGGGCGCGGACGAACTGCTGGTCACCACCTCGACGTACGACCGCACCGCCCTGCTGGACTCCTACGCCCGGCTGGCCCGGATCGCGGGCCTGCGGCCGTGAAGGCTTCCCGGATCGAGCCGTAAACTGGGACGAATGCACCAGTCCACCGAAGCCCGGACCGACCACGGCCACGACCCCTGCGTACGGGTGCGGGGCGCCCGGGAGCACAACCTGCGCGGCGTCGACGTGGACATCCCGCGCGACGCGCTGACCGTGTTCACCGGGGTGTCCGGCTCCGGGAAGAGCTCCCTCGCCTTCGGCACGCTGTACGCCGAGGCCCAGCGCCGGTACTTCGAGTCGGTGGCCCCGTACGCCCGCCGCCTCATCCACCAGATCGGCGCTCCGAAGGTGGACTCCGTCACGGGCCTGCCGCCGGCGGTGTCGCTGGAACAGCGCCGCTCCTCCCCCGGCTCGCGCTCCTCGGTGGGCACCGTGACCCTGCTGTCCAACTCCCTGCGGATGCTCTTCTCGCGTGCGGGCACGTATCCGCCGGGCGCGGGGCGGCTGGACTCGGACGCGTTCTCGCCCAACACCGCTGCCGGAGCCTGCCCTTCCTGCCACGGACTCGGCCGGATCCACCGCACCGGCGAGGAGCTCCTCGTCCCCGACCCCGGTCTGTCGATCCGCGAAGGCGCCATCGCCGCCTGGCCGGGCGCCTGGCAGGGCAAGAACCTGCGGGACATCCTGGAGTCGCTCGGCCACGACGTGGACCGGCCGTGGCGGGAGCTGCCTGCGAAGGACCGCGAGTGGATCCTGTTCACCGAGGAGCAGCCGGTGGTGACCGTGCACCCGGTACGGGACGCGGACCGGATCCAACGTCCCTACCAGGGCACGTACATGAGCGCGCACCGGTACGTCATGCGGACCTTCTCCGACAGCAAGAGCGCCACCCTGCGGGCCCGCGCCGAGAAGTTCCTCGCCGATTCGCCGTGCCCGGTGTGCGAGGGGCGCCGGCTGCGCCCGGAGGCCCTCGCCGTCACGTTCGCCGGACGGACCATCGCGGAGCTCGCGGCGCTGGCGCTGACGGACCTGGACGCCGTACTCGCCTCGGCACCCCCCGACGGGGAGGCGGCGCGGGTCCTCTCCGACGACCTCCGTGCGCGGATCGGGCCCGTCACGGAGCTGGGGCTCGGCTACCTGAGCCTGGACCGGACCGCGCCGACCCTGTCCGCGGGCGAGCTGCAGCGGCTGCGGCTGGCGACGCAGCTGCGGTCGGGTCTGTTCGGGGTGGTGTACGTGCTGGACGAGCCGTCCGCGGGGCTGCATCCGGCCGACACCGAGGCGCTGCTCGGCGTCCTGGACCGGCTGAAGGAGGCCGGGAACACCGTCTTCGTCGTCGAGCACGATCTGGACGTGGTGCGGCACGCGGACTGGCTGGTGGACGTGGGGCCGCTCGCCGGGGAGCGGGGCGGGCAGGTGCTGCACAGCGGGCCGCCCGCCGACCTGGCCGGTGTCGCGGAGTCGGCGACGGCCCGGCACCTGTTCGCGGCGCGGGGGCCGGCCGGGCCCGTCCGTCAGGTGCGCCGGCCGACCGGGGAAGTGCTGCTGAACGGGGTGGACCGGCACAACCTGCGGGATCTCGACGCGCGGTTCCCGCTCGGGGTGTTCACCGCCGTGACCGGGGTGTCGGGTTCGGGGAAGTCCACGCTGGTCGGCCAGGCGCTGGCCCGGGAGGTGGACGAGCGGATCGCCGAGCCCGGCTTCCCCGTACGGCGGCTGGTGGAGGTGGACCAGAAGCCGATCGGCCGGACCCCGCGGTCCAACCTGGCCACGTACACGGGGCTGTTCGACGTGGTGCGCAAGCTGTTCACGCAATCCCCGCAGGCGCGGGCGCGCGGCTGGAAGGCGGGGCGGTTCTCCTTCAACGTGGCGGGCGGCCGGTGCGAGACGTGCCAGGGCGAGGGCTTCGTCTCGGTGGAGCTGCTGTTCCTGCCGAGTACGTACGCCCCGTGCCCGGACTGCGGCGGCGCGCGGTACAACACCGAGACGCTGGAGGTCCGGTACGAGGGCCTGGACATCGCGGAAGTGCTCGCGTTGACGGTGGAGTCCGCGGCCCGGTTCTTCGCGGACGTCCCGGCGGCGGCGCGCAGCCTGCGGGCGCTGGAGGAGATCGGGCTGGGATACCTGCGGCTGGGGCAGCCGGCCACCGAGCTGTCGGGCGGCGAGGCGCAGCGGATCAAGCTGGCGACGGAGCTCCAGCGGCTGCGCCGGGACCACACGCTGTACCTGCTGGACGAGCCGACGACGGGTCTGCACCCGGCCGATGTGCGGGTGCTGCTGCGGCAGTTGCACGGGCTGGTGGACGCCGGGCACTCGGTGGTGGTCGTGGAGCACGACATGGACGTGGTGGCCGGCGCGGACTGGGTGATCGACCTGGGCCCGGGCGGCGGCACGGAGGGCGGCCGGGTCGTCGCGTCGGGTACGCCGTACGAGGTGGCCCGGGTGCAGGGCAGCCGCACGGCGCCGTACCTGGCCCGGGCCCTCACGAGCGCCCGGGAGGCGGTCGGGCGGGTCGGATAGGCTGCGCGGATGTTCTGGAGACGGCTGGGGCCCCGGAAGACGGCGGGCGCGATGCCGTACCTGCGCCCGGCGCGGGCCCGGTCGAACGCGTGGCGCCGATGCCGCCGGAGCCGTGGGACCCCGCCGCTCCGGTGGCACGGCTTCCGATCCCGAACGACGGCGTGCGCCCGCTGGAGCTCTTCCTCGAACCGTACTGCTCCTGGACGCGAGCGGGAACGAGCTGTACAGGTTCTGAGGCTCAGGCGTCGCCGGGCAGGAGCTGCTGGGGCAGTTCGCGGAAGCTCCACTGCCCGCTGCGGCGGGTGAACTGCCACACCAGGTCGTAGCGGTCGGGCCAGGAGGCGGGGAGGCCGAGGACCTGGTGGGCGCCGAGGGCGCGCACCAGGCGGGGGATCCCGGTGTGCTCCCAGCAGACGAGTGCGGGCATGGGCCCGGCCAGCACGGCGTGTGCCAGGGCGGATTCGGCGCCGACGGCGAACTCGGCGCGTACCGGGGTGCGCAGCGCGGTGGCCAGGGCGGTCACCGTCTGCCGGCACCGGGCGGGGGCACGGACCTTGCCGCCGGCGGCGAAGACCGCGGCGGGGCGGGGCAGCGGGGCGCCCTTGGCCGGCGGGAAGAGCCGCGGCAGCTCCTCGGCCCGGCGCCAGCCGCGCCCGGCCAGCGAGCCGGGGTCGTCCTCGCCGTCCTCGTCCTGGCCGGAGTCCCCGGCGTACGGCTTCTCCGCGTGCCGGATCACCATGACCACGGCGTCCTTGGGGGCGGGCTGCTGCCCGGATGACGGGGTGCGGGGTGCTTCCTCGCCGGAGCAGCCGGCCGCGGCCAGTGGCACGAGGGCGGCGGCCAGGAGGGCTCTGCGGCGTGGTCCGGTCCCGGCGGGGGCTTCTGGCATGGGCCCACTGTCTCCCATGCCCCGGGCGCCGCCGGGCCGCGGCACGACGGCCGCCCGCCCGGTCAGCCGATCGGCGCAGGGCCCCGGGACGGCGGGGTCCTGCGCCGGGTTCCGGTTCCGGTCGGGGTCAGCGGGGGCCCTTGCGGACCGCCCGCAGCCATTCCTTGTTCATCGCGGCGATCGAGGGGAGCGGGATGCCCTTCGGGCAGGCCGTGGCGCACTCGCCGGTGAGGGTGCAGCCGCCGAACCCCTCCTCGTCCATGCGGGCCACCATGTCCAGGACCCGGGTCTCCCGTTCCGGCGAGCCCTGCGGGAGCACGTTCAGGTGGTTGACCTTGGCGGAGGTGAACAGCATCGCCGAGCCGTTGGGGCAGGCCGCCACGCACGCGCCGCAGCCGATGCACTCGGCGTGCTCGAAGGCGAAGTCGGCGTCCGCCTTGGGCACGGCGGTGGCATGCGCCTCGGGGGCGGCGCCGGTGGGTGCGGTGATGTAGCCGCCGGCCTGGATGATCCGGTCGAAGGCGCCCCGGTCGACGACCAGGTCCTTGACCACCGGGAAGGCCGCGGCCCGCCAGGGCTCGACGTCGATGGTGTCGCCGTCGGTGAAGGAGCGCATGTGGAGCTGGCAGGTGGTGGTGCGCTCGGGGCCGTGCGCGTCGCCGTTGATGACGAGGCTGCAGGCGCCGCAGATGCCCTCGCGGCAGTCGTGGTCGAAGGCGACCGGGTCCTCGCCGCGCAGGATGAGGTCCTCGTTGAGGGTGTCGAGCATCTCCAGGAAGGACATGTCCTCGGAGATGCCGTCGACCTCGTACGAGGCCATGTGGCCGGGGGCGTCGGCGCCGCGCTGGCGCCAGACGCGCAGGGTGAGCTTCATGCGTAGCTCCGCTGGGTGGGGTGGACGTACTCGAAGACGAGGTCTTCCTTGTGAAGGACGGGGGCGGCGGCGGTGCCGGTGAACTCCCAGGCCGCGGCGTAGGCGAAGGCCTCGTCCTGGCGGGCCGCCTCGCCGTCCGGGGTCTGGGACTCCTCGCGGAAGTGGCCGCCGCAGGACTCGGCGCGGTGGAGCGCGTCGAGACACATCAGCTCGGCGAGTTCGAGGTAGTCGACGACGCGGTTGGCCTTCTCCAGCGACTGGTTGAACTCGTCGCCGGTCCCGGGGACCTTGATGCGGCGCCAGAACTCCTCGCGGATCTGTGGGATGCGCTCCAGCGCCTTGCGCAGGCCCTCTTCGCTGCGGGACATCCCGCAGTACTCCCACATGAGTTCGCCGATCTCGCGGTGGAAGGAGTCGGGCGTGCGGTCGCCGTCGGCGGCGAGCAGCCGCTCCAGCCGCTCGCGGGTCTCCCGTACGGCCGCGACCGCCTCGGGGTGGGTGTCGTCGACGGTGTCGCGGTGGGGGTGGCGGGCGAGGTAGTCGTTGATGGTGGAGGGGAGCACGAAGTAGCCGTCGGCGAGGCCCTGCATGAGCGCGGAGGCCCCGAGCCGGTTGGCGCCGTGGTCGGAGAAGTTGGCCTCGCCGATCGCGAACAGGCCGGGGACCGTGGTCTGGAGGTCGTAGTCGACCCACAGGCCGCCCATCGTGTAGTGCACGGCGGGATAGATCCGCATGGGGACCTCGTACGGGTTCTCCGCGGTGATCCGCTCGTACATCTCGAAGAGGTTGCCGTACTTCTCGGCCACCTTGTCGCGGCCCATGCGGCGGACGGCGTCGGCGAAGTCGAGGTAGACGCCCTGCCCGCCGGGCCCGACGCCGCGGCCCTCGTCGCAGACGTTCTTGGCGGCGCGGGAGGCGATGTCGCGGGGCACGAGGTTGCCGAAGGAGGGGTAGATCCGCTCCAGGTAGTAGTCGCGCTCCGACTCGGGGATGTCGGCGGCGGGGCGGGTGTCGCCCTTGGCCCTGGGGACCCAGATGCGGCCGTCGTTGCGCAGGGACTCGCTCATGAGGGTGAGCTTGGACTGGTGGTCGCCGGTGCGCGGGATGCAGGTGGGGTGGATCTGGGTGAAGCAGGGGTTGGCGAAGTACGCGCCGCGCCGGTGCGCCCGCCAGACGGCGGTCGCGTTGGAGTTCATGGCGTTGGTGGAGAGGTAGAAGATGTTGCCGTAGCCGCCGCTCGCCAGGACCACGGCGTCGGCGTAGTGGGTGGAGATCTCGCCGGTGACCAGGTCGCGGGCGACGATGCCGCGGGCCACGCCGTCGACGACGATCAGGTCCAGCATCTCGGTGCGGGCGTGCATCTCGACGTTGCCCGCGGCGATCTGCCGGGAGAGGGCCTGGTAGGCGCCGAGGAGGAGCTGCTGTCCGGTCTGGCCGCGGGCGTAGAACGTGCGGGAGACCTGGACGCCGCCGAAGGAGCGGGTGTCGAGGAGGCCGCCGTACTCCCGGGCGAAGGGGACGCCCTGGGCCACGCACTGGTCGATGATCTCGACGGAGATCTGGGCGAGGCGGTGCACGTTCGATTCGCGGGCGCGGAAGTCGCCGCCCTTGACGGTGTCGTAGAAGAGGCGGTGCACCGAGTCGCCGTCGTTGCGGTAGTTCTTGGCGGCGTTGATGCCTCCTTGCGCGGCGATGGAGTGGGCCCGGCGCGGGGAGTCGGAGAAGCAGAACTGGACGACGTGGTAGCCCTGCTCGGCGAGGGTCGCGCCGGCCGATCCGCCCGCCAGGCCGGTGCCGACGACGATGACGGTGTGCTTGCGGCGGTTGGCGGGGTTGACGAGCCTGGCCTCGAAGCGGCGCCGGTCCCAGCGGTCCGCGATCGGGCCTTCGGGGGCCTTGGTGTCGGCGATGGGCTCGCCGGTGGTGTGGTGTGCGTAGCTGCTCACGGTCAGTTCACCATTCCGGTCATGACGGCGACGGGGACGGACACGAAGCCCGTGAAGAGGACGACGGCAAGGCCGTTGGCGAGGGCCTTCAGCGTGCGCTCGCGCCGGGCCCGGCCCGCGCCGAGGGTCTGGGCCGCGCTCCAGAAGCCGTGCCGGATGTGCAGGCCGAGCGCGGCCATCGCCACGATGTAGATGGTGTTCCCGTACCAGGTGGAGAAGGTGGCGAGGACGTTCTCGTACGGGTGGCCGGCCCACGCGCGCTCGTTGACGGTGAGCGTGGTGAGGTCGAGCAGGTGCCAGACGATGAACAGGCCGAGGATGATGCCGCCCCAGCGCATGGTGCGGGTGGCGTAGCTCGCTCGGCGGCGCTTGTGGACGTACTTGACCGGTCGGGCCTTGATGTCGAGCCGGCTGAGCTGGTAGGCGGAGACGGCGTGCGCGGCGACGGCGGCGAGGAGCACCACGCGGACGATCCACAGGGCCCACTCGTAGTGGAGGAAGGGCGAGCCGAGGGTGCGCAGCCAGTGGGCGTAGCCGTTGAACTCGTCCGCCCCGAAGAAGATCTTGAGGTTGCCGAGCATGTGCACGACGAGGTAGCCGAGCATGATCAGCCCGGAGACCGCCATGACGGTCTTCTTTCCGATGGTGGAGCCCCAGAGCGAGGGGGCGCTCGTCCGGGTGCGCGTTGCCAGAGCCATGCCTTCGACGGTAGGGACGGAGGACCCGAAAGGTCCAAGACATGATGTCGGTCATCTTGATAGACATGACCTATGCAGTTCCAGCAGCTCCTCTACTTCGTGGCCGTGGCCGAGACCCGGCACTTCACCCGGGCCGCGGAGCGGGTGCACGTGGCCCAGCCGTCGCTCTCCCAGCAGATCAAGGCGCTGGAGCGGGAGCTGGGGGCGGAGCTCTTCAGCCGCGCCCGGGGCAACATCACGCTGACGGACGCGGGCGAGGCACTGCTGCCACTGGCCCGGCGGATCCTGGCGGACGCGGAGACGGCACGGCTGGAGGTGCAGGAGCTGGCGCAGCTGCGGCGCGGGCGGATCCGGCTGGGTGCCACGCCGAGCGTGTGCACGGGCCTGCTGCCGGGTGTGCTGCGGGCCTTCCACCTGGCGCATCCGGGGATCGAGCTGCTGATCGAGGAGAGCGGTTCGCTCGACCTCGTACGGGAGCTGGCGCGCGGGGCGCTGGACCTGGCGCTGATCGCTCTGCCGTTGCCGCCCTCGGCGCCGGCCCTGACGACGGTGGAGCTGCTGACGGAGGACCTGGTGGTGGTGTCCTCGACGAAGCTGCCGGCGCCGGGCGGGGGCAGGGAACTGACCATCGCGGCGTTGCGCGACGAGCCGATGGTGATGTTCCGGCACGGCTATGACCTGCGAGAGCTGACCGTGGCGGCCTGTCGGGCGGAGGGCTTCGAGCCGGCCTTCACCGTGGAGGGCGGCGAGATGGACGCGGTACTGGGCTTCGCGCGGGCGGGGCTGGGCGTCGCGGTGGTCCCCGAGATGGTGGTGGAGGGCGCGGGTCCGGGGCTGCGGACGACGACGCTGGTCGGCTCGCCCCTGCGGCGGACGATCGCGCTGGCGCACCGCACGGATGTGGCTCCCCCGCGCGCGGCGCGCGAGCTGAAGCGCATGCTGATGGCGTGACCCGGGCGGGGCCCCGCGGCCGGCCCGGCCCGGGCGGGGGCTTCACGGGCGGTACCCACGGCACGGGCGGGCTCAGGCGGTATCCACGGCAGGGGCGGGCAGGACCCGATCGAGGCCGTGGGCGAGCATGCCGAAGGCCAGGTCGGCGTCGGCCACGGCGGCCGGGTGGGCCTCGTCGGCGCTCTGCCCGGCATCGAGCCGCAGCCAGTTCTCCCGCCCCAGCTCGTGGCGGACCGCCACCACATGGACGGCCGCCAGCCGGGCGGCGAGCGGCGGCACCGACTCCGCCTCCAGGGCGACGGCGAGCAGCTCGACCTCGCGGTCGCCGTAGTGGGACAGGCGGGACTCCAGGCTGGCGGTGGAGTAGAGCAGCCGCTGGAAGGCGAGGACCTCGGGGTGGTCGCAGAGCCCGGTGATCGGGTCCCGCTCGGCGAGGGCCGTCAGGAACTGCGCATGCACGGCGGCCACCGGCGTGCGGCCCGCGGGCCGCTCGCGGACGATGCGCGCCACCTCGTCCTGATGGTCGGCGAACCGGTCGAGAAGCAGGTCCTCCTTGGTCGGGAAGTACCGGAAGAGGGTGGGCTTGGACACCTCGGCAGCGGCGGCGACATCCGCCACCGACACGGCGTCGAAGCCCCGCTCCAGGAAGAGTTCCAGCGCCGTGGCCGCCAGCTGGCGTCGTGTACGGAGCTTCTTGCTCTCGCGCAGACCCGTCGTGTTCTCCATGCGCACAGCGTAGCACGAACGAGAGACTGAGTAATTTTTTTAACCGGGTTGCATTTTCTGCCGGGAGCCGCTTTCCTTGAGACATCGACGAGGAGAGGACTTCCGATGAACCACACCGACGTACTGATCACCGGCTCCGGCCCCACCGGCCTGACGCTCGCCTGCGACCTCGCCCTGCGCGGATTCGCCGTCCGTGTCATCGAGCGGCGCACCGGGCCGCACCGCGAATCCCGGGCCAAGGGGCTCCGGGCCGGCAGCATCGCGATCTTCCAGGAGCTCGGCATGGCCGAGCCCTTGATCGCCGACGGCACCGCGGGGGTGGTCCTGCGCAAGTACTTCGACGGCGAGCACATCAACGACACCGCCACCCCGGCGGACGCCGGCCTGCTGATCGGGCAGTGGCAGACCGAGGAGGCGCTGCGCGACCGGCTCGCCGGACTGGGCGTGCACGTCGAGTACGGGTCGGAGCTCGTCGGCATCACCCAGGACGAGGAGGGGGTGCGCGCCGAGCTGGCGGACGGAAGCGTGATCGCGGCCCGCTATCTCGCCGGGTGCGACGGCGGGCGCAGCACCACCCGCAAGCTGCTCGGCATCCCCTTCGAGGGGAACGGGGAGACGGAGCCCGCGATGGTCATCGGTGACGTCAGGGCACCGGGACTCGGCCGGGACGCATGGCACCAGTGGTTCACCTCGGAGGGCGGCGGCATGCTGCTCTGCCCGATACCGGGGACGGACTCCTTCCAGCTCCAGGCCTCACCCGAGCAGGACGAACACGGCGACCCGCTGCCGCCGTCCCTGGAGAGCTTCCAGCGGATCTTCGACCGGTGCGCCGGGATGCCGGGCATCCGGCTGGAGGATGCCACCTGGCTCTCCTCCTGGAGGGTCAACGTCCGCATGGCCACCCGGATCCGGGAGGGCCGGGTCCTGCTCGCCGGCGACGCCGCCCACGTGCACCCGATAGCCGGCGGGCTGGGCATGAACACCGGCATCGCGGACGCGGCGGCGCTCGGCCGGGCGCTGTCCGCCGCCCTCGCCGGGCCGGACGCGGACGCGGCGCTCGACGCGTACGAGACGGAGCGGCTGGCGGTGGCCGCGGGGGTCCTGGCCGACACCGCCGAGCGGTACGAGCGGGTCGTGGAAGCCGTCCGGACCCCCGGCCGCGGGACGGAGGCCGGACTGGACTGACGTGGCACCGCGCGCCGGAGGCGGCGCCGCAGGACTCGCCCGCCCGGGCCGCCACGGGCCCGGGCAGCGGTCAGGAAGGCGTGGGCACCGCGTCCGAAAGGGACAGGGTGTGGATCCGGTCGGGAGCCCCGGGGCGGGCGTAGTACCAGCCCTGGGCGGTGTCACAGCCGAGCGCGCGCAGCTGGGCGGCCTGGGCGCCGGTCTCCACGCCCTCGACCGTGACGGCGAGTTCGAGGCTGTGGGCCAGGGCGACGATCCCCTCCACGATCTTGACGTCGACCGGATCGGCGGGCTGCTGCTGCATCCCCCGGGTGAAGGAGCGGTCGAGCTTGAGGACGCTGACCGGCAGGCGCCTCAGGTTGGCCAGGTTGGAGTAGCCGGTCCCGAAGTCGTCGAGGGCGATGTCCACGCCGAGTTCGGCCAGCCGGCGCAGCGGCTCCAGCAGTTCGTCGTCCGCGCCTATCAGGGCCGATTCGGTGACTTCCAGGCACAGCGCGCCCGGGGCGAGGCCGGACTTCTCCAGCACCGCCACGGTGTCGGCGACCAGACCCGGGTGGTGCAGCTGGGTCGGCGAGAGGTTGACGTTGATCCGCAGGGCGGAGCCCCCGTGCTCGCGCTGCCAGACGCGGGCCTGGCGGACGGCCTCCTCGAGGACCCACCGGCCGAGGGGGACGATCAGCCCGGTCCGTTCGGCGAGCGGGATGAAGCGGTCGGGGCCGAGCACCCCGTACTGCGGGTGGGACCAGCGCACCAGTGCCTCGGCACCGTGCACGGTGCCGTCGCGCATGTGGACCAGCGGCTGGTACTCGATGAAGAACTCGCCGCGCTCCAGGGCCGCCGGCAGGGCGTTGGTCAGTCCGTGCCGGGTGATCGCACGGGCGTCGGCCTCGGCGTCGGCGAACTCGAAGCGGTTCCCGCCCGCCGCCTTGGCCCGGTACATGGTGATGTCGGCGCTGCGCAGCACCTCGGCCGGGGTGCGCTCCCTGGCCCGTCCCTCGACGATGCCGATGCTTCCCCGGACCGTCAGCTCCCGGCCCTCCAGCCGGATCGGCGTCGACAGGGCCGTCAGGATGCGGACGGCGAGCTCGGTCACCTGCTCCTCGGTGTCCGGGCCGGTGGTCAGCGCGACGAACTCGTCGCCGCCGAGCCGGGCGACGACCTCGCCGGGACCGGTCGCACAGCTCTGCAGCCGGTCGGCGACCTCCACCAGCAGTCGGTCGCCCGCCGAGTGCCCGAGGCTGTCGTTGACCGCCTTGAAGCCGTCGAGGTCCAGGTAGCACAGGCCGTAGCGGTCACCGCCGGACCCGCTCAGGGCCTTCTCCAGGCGTTCGAAGAACAGCGTCCGGTTGGGCAGTCCGGTGAGGGCGTCGTGGGTGGCCTCGTAGCGCAGGCGCAGGTTCAGCAGCCGGCGTTCGGTGGTGTCCTCCATCAGCGCCAGCTGGTACTGCGGCTTGCCCTCGGCGTCACGCAGCAGCGACACCGTCAGGTTGGTCCAGAGCACCGTCCCGTCGTGACGGTAGTACGGCTTCTCCACGCGGTAGCTCTCGCGCTCGCCGCGCACCAGCTCGCCGTACATCCGCCAGACGTGCGGGGTGTCGTCGGGGTGGCCCCACTCGCTGACGTTGCGGCTGCGGACGTGCCCCTCCAGGCCGCCGAACATCTGGAGCAGCGTGTCGTTGACCTCCAGGACGTTCCCGTCGAGATCGGCGATGCCGATGCCGACGGCCGCGCCCTCGAAGACCGCCCGGAAGCGTTCCTCGCTCGCGTGCAGGGCCTGCTGGGCGTCGGTGCGGGCGGTCAGCGCGGAGCGGGCGATGGCCTCCTGCTCACTGAGGGTGCGCTCGCGCAGCGCGCGGGCGTATCCGGCCGCGATGGCGTGCTGGAGCCGGGCGCAGCGCGAGTGGTACTCGGCGGTCGCCTCCACGCCGGAGCCCTCGAGTCCGTCCGGTCCGCAGTAGAGGACCAGGTAGGACTCGATCACGCCGAGGGTGCCTGCCAGGGCCTCGGGGTCGGTGCAGTGCACGGCGACGAGGTCCGCCCCCACCCGCTGGGCAACGGCGGCGTCGAAGGGCCTGGCGTGCAGGGCCTCGGTGAGGGTCCGGGTGAGCGGCACGAGGTGTTGTTCGAACTCGGGCCGGGTCAGCGAGGTCGCGGTGACGGGGAAGATGGCCCGCCCCCAGATCGTCGCGAAGCGGGAGATCCGGTCCTCGATGCCGCCGTCGCGCGCGGCCGCGGATTGCGCGGCCGGTGCGGGCGCGGCTGCGGGCGCCGCGACGGTGTTCGGCGCGCCCGCCGTCTGTGCCGGAAGTCTCACGCCTTGCGTCCCACGCCTGCGTAGCCCGAGAAGGCGTAGGGGTCCTCCGGCGTCTCGCCGTCCTCCCCGCCCTCGGTGCTGTCCGGACGCCAGTCGGGCATGGAGACCAGGCCGGGCTCCACCATTTCGAACCCTTCGAAGAAGCCGCTGATCTGCCCGCCGGTGCGCATGACGAGGGGGTTGCGGATGTCCCGGTAGACGCCGACGGTGCCGCTCGCGACGTCCTCCGTGAGCGGGATGCCCTCGTAGGAGGCGTGCGTGAGGATCAGCAGGCTGCCGGGGGCCAGTGCCTCGCGCAGTTCGGCCACGGCCTCGTAGGGGCGGTCGCTGTCCTCGAGGAAGTGCAGGACGGCCACGAGCAGCAGGGCGACCGGGCGGTCGAAGTCGAGGAGCCGTCCGACCTCGGGGGCGGCCAGGATCTCCTTGGGCTTGCGCAGGTCCGCGGCGACGACGCCGGTGTGCTCGTCGTCCAGGAGGACGGCATGGCTGTGCGCCACGGCCACCGGGTCGTGGTCGACGTAGACCACGCGGGCTCCGGGGCTGGCGGCCTGGGCGATCTCGTGGACGTTGCCGAAGGTCGGGATGCCGGAGCCGATGTCGAGGAACTGCGTGATGCCCTCGGCGACGGCGTGCCGGACGGCGCGGCGCATGAACGCCCGGTTCGCCTGCATGATCTTGGGCAGTCCCGGCATGAATTCCATGGCGCGTCGGGCCGCCTGGCGGTCGACCTCGAAATTGTGGGACCCGCCAAGGTAGTAATCGTAGATGCGGGACACGCTCGGCACCGATATGTCGATGCCTGGCGGGGCCCAGGCGGGGCGCTCCATCGGGATCTCCAAGCGTTGTTCCTGCGGCGGTCCGTGCGGGGTCGGACTCCTGTCCGAGCCGAATGTACTGATCATTGACCAACAGGGCGAGCAAAAGCGGAAATTGGCGATCCGTTCTTCGTCACACACCAAAGGCGCCCGGCGGCGCCCCCGGGGCAAATGACCGGTACCGACAAATCCCTTTTGAGAATTGACCGGAGGGTGATCGGACTCGGCTCCGACCGCTCCGCGGCTGGCTCAAACCTTTCCGGTCCGCTCTCCACCCGTTCAGGCGAACCGGGGCCGAGCCTCGCGTGCGCGGGGGCGCGCGGGCCCATGCTCCCCGGGTGAACAGAGCCTGTGCCAGGCGCCTGCTGGCGGTCCCGGTCCTGCTGTGGGCGGCCCTGTCCGCCACGCCGGCCGTGGCTGATAGCAGCGCCTACCCGACGACCGACTCCGGCGACGGCGCGAGCGCCGCCGCGGTGGTCGCGGTGGCCTCCGGCGACGGCCGCCGACGCGGACCGGGTGGTGGACATCACGGTGACGACCACCGCTCCGACCACGGAAGACACCGTGGTGACGGCCGGGGCGGGGGGCATCACGGCCGCCCCCACTGCCCACCGCCGCCGCCCCCGCCGTGTCCGCCGAAGCCGCCGAAACCCACGCCGCCGCCCGAGCCGCCGCCCCCTCCGCCACCGCCGAGGCCCACGCCGAGCCCGGTGCCGACCCCACCGCCTCCGCCCGCGCCGCCACCCCCGAAACCCGCGCCGCCGAAGGCCGCGCCCAGGCCCGCGCCGAAGCCCGTCCTGCCCGCACCGGCCCGGCCGAAGCCCGCGCCGCCCCGTGCGGCGAAGGCGCCCGCGCCGCCACCGCCGCCGCCCCCCGTGGTGGCCTCGCCCACCCCGGAACCGGTGGCCCGGCCGGCGTACCGCGCGGCGACCCGCAAACCGGACGAGCACCACATCTCGCCGGTGACCTTCACCCTGCTGACCGCGGCTCCCGCGGTGCTCGCGATCGTCGCGCTGCGCCCGCGGTAATCCGCCCTATGCCAAACGATCTGGAGTCATCTTGTCGGAATGGCTCGTCCTGTCCCTCGCGATGGCCGCGGCCTGTGCCGTGGTGCTGTCCATCGCCTTCTTCAATCACCGCAGGATCGGCGAGGACGACGATCCGAACGAGACCCCGGACGTCATCGAGTACATGACGATGATGATCGGGGTGATCTACGCGATCGTGCTGGGCCTGGCGATCGCGGGCGTCTGGGAGGGCCGCGGGGCCGCCCAGGAATACGTGCGCCAGGAAGCGCAGGCCCTGCACGAGATCAGTGTCCGCTCGCAGGTCTACCCGGCCGAGGTCCGGGCGAGGATCCGCTCCGACGTGGACGCGTACGTGACCTACGTGGTCGACACCGAGTGGAAGGCGATGGCCGACGAGGGCGAGCTCACGGACCGCGGCGGGGAACTGCTGGAACGTATCCGCCGCGACGTCACCGACTACGAGCCGCAGACCGACCACGAGGGCCAGGCCTACCAGCCGCTCGTCGACCAGGTGGCGGTGGCCGACGACGCCCGCAGCGCACGCGGCGCCAGCGCCGGGGCCACGATGCCGGGCGTGGTCTGGTTCGGGCTGATCACCGGAGCGCTGGTCACCGTGGGCCTGATCTTCACCCTGCAGATCAGGCGTTCGTTCCGGGAGATGCTGCTGGCCGGGCTGTTCAGCGCGCTGATCGCGTTCCTGCTGTTCCTGATCTGGGACTTCGACGCGCCGTTCGGGCGGGGCATCTCGGCGACCGCCGAGCCGTTCCTCACGCAGTTCTCCCACCTCGACCTCGGCGGCTGAGGCCGCCCGGCAAACCGGGGGCGGGCCTCCCGTCCCCGGTTCGGCCTACGGCCGTGCCCCATTCGCCCGTTCCTGATCGCGGGCCCCGCCACCCGGACCTAGCGTGGCGGACATCGAGGCGCACGAACCCCACCGTGCGGAAACCGTTCCGCGGATGCTCCTCGGGGATCCGGAGAATGAACCATGGGTGCGATACGTACCTCCGCCACCGCCCTGCTGAGTGCCGGCGCCACGTTCGCCGTACTCGCACTCGGAGCCCTCGGCGCGCCCGCCGCGTCCGCGGCCGATACCCGGCCCGAGGCGAGAACACCGGCGGGAACAGGGGCAGGAGCACAGGCCGGGAAGCAGGCCAGGGCCCGCGCCCCGCAGGTCACTTCGTTCGGTTTCACCCTCACCCCCTCGACCGTCGCCCCCGGCGGCCAGGTGGTGCTCGCGGTCAGCGCCTGCAACGCCGCCTACTCCACCGCCTCCTCCGGTGTGTTCGACACCGTGAGCATCGCGCGCGGGCAGAGCGTACGGGCCACCGTCGACCGGGACGCCCGGCCCGGGGCCGTGTACTCCGTCTCCTTCACCTGCAACGGTGAGACGGGCTCGGCGGATCTGACGATCGCCGGCGGTACGACCAGGCCCACGACGAGTTCCACGAGGACCGCCACGGCCACCGCCGCCGCGACGACCCCGGCCACGGCCCCCGCCACCACCACCTCCGCCCGAGGTGTCCGCGGTGGCCTGGGCGGCAGCGTCGCCGGGATGGACCCGGTGGAACTCGGTGCGGGCGCCGGTCTCTTCCTCGCCGCCGCGGGCGCCACCGCGTACGCCCTGCGCCGCAGGGCGTCCGGCCGCGGTCATTGAACCCCGCGCGCAGCTGCCCCTCCACCGCCGGTCGCCCCGGGTCCTCTGGGAGGACGCGGGGCGACCGGCGGGAGCGGGCGGCGGTGCCTTACCGGGAAGGCCGACCGGTCAGCTCCGGCTCCGCAGCGGACGGCGGCGGCGCATCACGTGGGCGCCCGCGCCCAGGGCGGAAGCGCCGACCAGGCCCGCGCCGATGGCCGTCTCGGCGGTGGACGGGCCGAAGGAGCCGCCGATGCCGCCCTGCGAGGGGTTGCCTTCGAGGATCCGGAAGCGGGCCGTGGCGATGAGGTTGCTGTCGTTGCACTTGACCGACAGCGTGTGGGTCCCCGGAGAGGCGTGGTTGAAGACCCGCACGGTCGCGAAGCCGATCGATCCTGCGGACAGGTTGGCCGGCGGAAAGTTCCCGTGCGAGGTGACGGTACCGCCGTGACCGCAGCCCGCCGCGCTCACCTGCATCGTCGAGCCCTGGTGCACGGCGTACGGGTTCACCGAGATGTTGCTGGGGCCGTTCCCGCCCCCATTCCCACCCCGGCCCCCGGGATCCTGGTTCGCGGAGGCGAGCGGGGCACTGAGGCCGAGGGCGGCACAGGCTGCCGCCGTCACGGTAAGAGCGCGCAAGACACGCATGGTGGAACCTCCAGCGGGAAGCGCCCCGGAGCGTCGGCCCCGGATGATCGACGAGAACGCCTCCCACGTCGAACCCTCCGGTCGTCCCGCAACCTCCGCATTTCCGGCTTTGGGCCGCCCGGTTGAGCGACACGCCGAAGCGCGGGCGGCCCGGCTGACGGATCCGCAGGTCACGACCCGTCAGGCATTTATGTGACGATTACCTGGATGGGCGCATCCCTTCCGGCCCCCTATGGCCCCCTCCGCGGGCCCGGCCACCCGTTCGCCCCTCCCCCCTCGCCGACCTGCCGCCCCGGCCTTAGCGTGCGTGAAGCAGGGCGTACAGGGGTGGGACAGGAACGCGGGTCGGGACCCCCGCGTCGGGAAGGGAGAGCGATGGGCGAGGACGAGACAGGGCAGTCACGCAGGCGCTCACCGTGGGGCGCGATCGCCCTGGTCATGCTCACCGGCCTCGCCATGGTGCGAAACGGCGTGAACATCGACGACGGACCGCCCCAGCCCACCGCGGCCTCGGCCGTCGCGGTGACGGCCGACCAGTTGCCGGCGAATCCGCCGAAGCCGCCCGCGGACATGGAGCTGCTGGAGCACTCGTCCGTGCAGCGCATCCGGATTCCCACGATCAACGTGGACGCGCCGGTGATGACGGTCGGGCTGGACGCGGAGGGCTGGATCGACGCACCGCCCCCGCAGGAGCGCAACCTCGCGGGCTGGTACCTCAACGGCATCTCGCCCGGCCAGCGGGGCTCGGCGGTGATCGTGGGCCACGTGGACAACGCCCAGGGCCCGGCGGTCTTCTACGGCCTGGGCTCGGTCAAGCCGGGCAACCAGATCGAGGTGGAGCGGTACGACGGGCGCACGGCGGTGTTCGAGGTGTACGGGGTGGAGGTCTTCTCCAAGGAGGCCTTCCCCGGAGCGCGTGTGTACGGGGACACCGGGCACGCGGAACTCCGGGTGATCACCTGCGGCGGCGGCTACTCCAAGGCGCGCGGGTACGACGGCAACGTGGTCGTCTTCGCGCGGATGGTGGAGTCCCGCTGAGCGGGGGCGGGGCCGGGCTTCCCCGGCCCCGCCTCAGCCGGAGGCCACGGAGGACAGGGTCGGCAGCGTCATCCGGTAGCCCCGCGCGATCAGTTGGGGCAGGTAGGAGGCGATGGCCTGGACGCTCTGCGTCCGGTTGCCGCCCGCGTCGTGCGAGAGGACGATCGCGCGGGGGCCGGCGCCGCGCAGGACCCGGGAGACGATCGTGGTGGTGCCGGGCTCTTCCCAGTCCAGGCTGTCCACGGTCCAGGCGAGCGGCTCCATCCCCAGCTCGGCCCCGATCTCGAAGGCGGCCCGGTTCCAGGCCCCGTAGGGCGCCCGGAACCACTGCGGCGCCTCGCCGACGGCCCGCTGCACGACCTCGCTCGTGCGGCCGATCTCGGCGGCGAGGGCGGGCCGGCTCAGCTTGGGGATGAGCGGGTGGGTCCAGGTGTGGTTGCCGATGACGTGCCCCTCGGCGACCATCCGGCGCAGCAGGTCGCGGTTCTCCGCGGCCATCTCCCCGCAGACGAAGAACATGGCGCGCACGCCGTGGCGGCCGAGGGTGTCGAGGATGGCCGGGGTGTAGCGGGGGTCCGGCCCGTCGTCGAAGGTGAGCACCATGGAGCTGTCCGAGCTCGCGTCGGCGGGGAGTTCCAGGATGGGCCGGGTCCGCACGGCAGGTTTCACGGTGGCCGGGCGGGCGGGGGCGTCCGCCGTCATGGGGCGCAGCCGGTAGGCCTTCTCGGGCAGCGCCCCGGGGAGTCCCCCGGGCCCTGCGGCGAGGTTCGGGCCGGGCCCGGCGGCGGGCCCCGGTGCACCGCCCGCGCCCGGCCCACCGGGCGTCGTGGGCGTCCCGCCCTCGATGCCGTTGCCCGTGGTGATCAGTCCGGCGGCCGCGACACCGAGGAAGACGGCGGTACGCAGGAGCACGCGCCGCCCTACTGTCGGCTCGTCTTTTTTCATTATTACTACGTATCAACGACATCCCCGCGGATGTCGAGAGGCACGGACGTGCCCCGTTTCGCTCACCCGTGCGGACCAGTCGCGCGGGCCGTCGCGCACACCGGTCGTGCGACGGTCAGCCGCGCCGTACCAGGGGGAAGGGGAGGGTCTCGCGGATCGTCAGGCCCGTGAGGAACATGACGAGCCGGTCCACTCCGATGCCGAGGCCGCCCGTCGGCGGCATCGCGTATTCGAGGGCGTCCAGGAAGTCGTTGTCGAGCTCCATGGCCTCGGGGTCGCCGCCGGCCGCGAGCAGGGACTGGGCGGTGAGCCGGCGGCGCTGCTCCACGGGGTCGGTCAGCTCCGAGTAGGCGGTGCCGAGCTCGGTGCCGAAGGCGACGAGGTCCCAGCGCTCGGCGAGCCGGGGGTCCCTGCGGTGCTGGCGGGTGAGCGGGGAGACGTCGGTGGGGAAGTCCTTGTAGAAGGTGGGCAGTTTCGTCCTCTCCTCCACCAGCCGCTCGTACATCTCCAGGACCACGTCGCCGCGGGTGTCCTCCGGTCCGTGCGGCACCTTGGCGCGGTCGCACAGCCTGCGCAGCACGTTCTCCTCGGTGTCGGCGTCGACCTCCTCGCCGAGGGCCTCGCTGATGGCCCCGTACATGGTCTTCACCGGCCAGGTCCCGGAGATGTCGTGGACGACGAGCTTCCCGTCCGGCCCCGCCTTGTGGGCGATGGGCGAGCCGAAGGCTGCGGTCGCGGCTCCTTGGATCAGTTCGCGGGTGAGGTCGAGCATGACGTCGTAGTCGGCGAAGGCCTGGTAGGCCTCCAGCATCGTGAACTCGGGGTTGTGCTTGTAGGAGACGCCCTCGTTGCGGAAGGTGCGGCCCATCTCGAAGACCTTCTCCATGCCGCCGACGCAGAGCCGTTTGAGGTACAGCTCGGGTGCGATGCGCAGGTAGAGGTCGAGGTCGTAGGCGTTGATGTGGGTGCGGAAGGGCCGGGCGTTGGCGCCGCCGTGGATCTGCTGGAGCATCGGGGTCTCGACCTCCAGGTAGCCCCGGTCGAGCAGCCCCTGGCGCAGGGCCTGGACCGCGCTGGAGCGGGCCCGTACGACGTCGCGCGCCTCGGGGCTGGCGACGAGGTCGAGGTAGCGGCGCCGGACCCGGGCCTCGGGGTCGGCGAGACCCTTGCGCTTGTCGGGGAGGGGGCGCAGGCACTTGCCGGTGAGCTGCCAGGACCGGACCACGAGGGAGGGCTCGCCGGTCCTGCTGGCGCCGGGTTCGCCGGTCACGAGGACGTGGTCGCCGAAGTCGACCTGGGCGGTGAAGGAGTCCAGCACCTCGGCGCCGGCCTCGTCGCGGGTGAGCATCAGCTGCAGGTCGCCGGACCAGTCCCGCAGGACGGCGAAGACCACGCCGCCGAGGTCGCGCACGACCATCACGCGCCCGGCGAGGGTGGCCTGATCGGCGGTGCGGGCGCCGGGCGGGTGACTCGGGTGGGCCGCCTTGAGCTGGGCGACGGTGTGGGTGCGCAGGGGGATCCCGACGGGGTAGGGGTCGGTGCCGGAGGCCCGGATGCGGTCCAGTTTGGCGTGGCGGACGCGCACCTGTTCGGGCAGCCGCTCCTCGGAAACGCCGGGGAGCTCCTCCCCGACCGCCTCCAGGCCCAGGGAGTCGATCGGGGGCAGGCCCTCGGTGGTGGCGGGGGCGGTGACGCCCTTGGGGTGGCCGTTGCCCCACAGGGTGCGCAGGCTGGGTACGGAGACGAAGCCCTCGGCGATGCCGGAGGCGAGGCTGACCCGGGCGAGCGAGCCGGCGTCCTGGTAGCAGAGGAACCGCGGGTACCACTCGGGGCCGTACTTGACGTTCGAGCGGTACAGCGCCTCCAGCTGCCACCAGCGGGAGAAGAAGAGCAGCAGCTTGCGCCAGACCTTCAGGACGGGGCCGGCGCCGATGCGGCCGCCCTCCTCGAAGGCGGAGCGGAAGACGGCGAAGTTGAGGGAGATGCGGCGCACGCCGAGGCCGGGGGCGGCGGCGCACAGTTCGGCGACCATGAACTCCATGACCCCGTTGGGCGCGGTGCGGTCGCGGCGCATCAGGTCGAGGGAGATGCCGTCCCTGCCCCAGGGGACGAAGGAGAGCAGAGCGATCAGCTCGCCGGCGGCGTCGAAGGCCTCGACCAGCAGGCAGTCCCCGTCGGCCGGATCGCCGAGGCGGTCCAGGGCCATGGAGAAGCCCCGTTCGGTCTCGGTGTCCCGCCAGCGGTCCGCCCGGTCGACGATGGTGCGCATCTCGTCCTCGGAGAGGGCCGAGTGGCGGCGGATCACCGTGGTCGCGCCCGCGCGCTTGACGCGGTTGACGGCCTGGCGGGTGACGCGCATGTCGCGGCCGTCGAGGTCGAAGTGGGCGACGTGCAGGATGGCCTCGTCGCCCAGTTGGAGGGCGCTCAGCCCCGAGCGGGCGAAGGCGGTGGCGCCGTCCTCGGAGGCGCCCATCACGGCGGGCTGCCAGCCGTGGCGGCCCGCCACGGCCAGCCAGGCGTCGATGGCGGCGGTCCAGGCGGCCGGGTCGCCCACCGGGTCGCCGCTGGCCAGGCAGACGCCCGCCTCGACGCGGTAGGTGACGCCGGCCCGGCCGTTGGGGGCGAAGACGACGGCCTTGTCGCGCCGGGTGGCGAAGTAGCCGAGCGAGTCGGCCCGCCCGTACGCGCCGAGGAGGGCCCGGATCCTGGGTTCCTCGTCCCCGTGCAGGGCGGCGGTCAGCCGCTGGGAGCGGAAGAGGGTCGCGGCCGCGTTGAGCAGGGCGAGCGCGCCGAAGAGGCCGAGGAGGAAGTACAGCGGCCGCGGTGGGCGGCCGTCGAACTCCCGGGCCGAGAAGAGGCCGCCGAAGACCTGTTTGGCGGCCCAGTCCAGCCACTGGCCGCGGGGCAGGGTGCCGGGGAAGAGGGCGACGAGCGCCCAGCCGAGGAGGACGGCGGCGAGCATGCCGAGGCCGAGCACGATCAGGGCGTGCCACAGCGCCCCGGGCCGGGACGCGGCGTAGAACTCCTTGCGGGCGGCGATCAGTACGGCCATGGCGGCGACGGCCAGTGCCATGGACGAGATGCCGATCCAGTAGTCGCCGACGGCGATGTCCAGCAGGTCGTCGACGATCAGCAGGGCCAGATAGGTGATGACCATCCACCAGGCGACCTTCTTGCGGGTGCCGAGGGCGGCCGCGAAGAGGAACAGGAAGACGGCGTAGGCGAGGTTGGCGCTGACCGGTACGACGATCAGGTCGAGGAAGCGCACGACGTGCCGCAGGAGGCGCCGCAGCGTCGGGGAGAGCGAGAGCAGCGCGCACAGCAGGCCGATCGTCCCGAAGAACGCGCCGAACCCGTCGGGCACCCGGTTCAGGAAGCGGTTCCGGGTCCCGTGCGTCTCCTCCGCGGTGGCACTCATGGTTCGCACTGTAGGGAGGGGTGCGGCGGTGCGCTCGCCGAGCGGGTGGGGGCGTCCCGCGCGCAACGGCCTATCCTCGCAGGGTGACGGAGCACGTGAACACGGGATTCGAACGCGGTACCGACGGCCCGAAGGTGATCCTGGCCGGGGTGGACGGTTCGGAGTCCTCACTGCGGGCGGCGGCCTACGCGGCGGGGCTGGCCCGGCGGCAGAACGCACTGCTGGCGCTGGTGTACGTCCAGCCGGTGGTGGCGGCCGGGGCGGCGCTGGGCGCGCCCGTGGCCGACACGACCGGGGAGATCGCGGAGGGCCTGGTGGCCGAGATCCGCGCGTCGGCGGAGCGGCTGAAGGGCATCTACGCGGTGCGCTGGGAGTTCCACACCTTCCGCGGCGACCCCTACGCCGGCCTGGTGAGCGCGGCGCAGGAGCTGATGGCGGACGCGGTGGTGGTCGGCGCCTCGGAGCAGGCGGGCCACCGCATCGTCGGCTCGGTGGCGATCCGCCTGGTCAAGGCGGGCCGCTGGCCGGTGACCGTGGTCCCCTGACCGGGCCCGCCGCCCGGGTCCGGGCGGACCGCCCGGCACGATCGGGAAGGACGTCCCACCCCTACTGGGCCGGCTTCAGGCCGTCCTTGGCGGCGCCCCGGCCGAGGACGGCCTCGGTGATCTCGTCCCGGGCGGCCTCGTAGTCCTCCCGGCCGGGATCCTTCGCGAGGGCGTCGGGGAGGTGGACGACCCGGCCGGCGGACAGGTCCATCATCTGCGGCACGAACTCGGCCTTGGTGACCTGCCAGCGCTGCCCGGCGGCGGCCGGCGGGGCGAAGGTGAAGCGGCCGATCGAGCCGTAGTTGCCGCGCATCTCGCGGGCGCCCGTGTAGTTGAACATCTCGCCCGCCACCTGGTCGCCCATGCCGTAGACGATCCAGGTCCCGTTGACCTTCTCGTAGGGCTGCGGGATGTGGGCGTGCGTGCCGAGGATCATGTCGATGTCGGGCCGGCCGGCGGTCTGCGAGGCGGTCAGCGCTTTGCCGAGCGAGAGCTGGGTCTCGTCCGGTTCGGTCTGCCACTCCGTTCCCCAGTGCACGCTGACCAGCACCACGTCCGCGCCCGCCTGCCGGGCGGCCCGGGCATCGGCGATGATCTTGTCCTGCTTCATCAGGTTGACCGCCCACGGCTGGCCGTCCGGCAGCGGGTAGCCGTTGGTGTCGTAGGTGTACGCGAGGTGGGCCACCGTGGCCGAGCCCGCCGTGTACGTGGTCACCGTGGCCGCCTCGGCCGCCGTACGGGCCGAGCCGGCGTGCCTCAGGCCGACCTTGTCGAAGCGGTCCAGCGTGCGGCGCAGCCCGGCGGCGCCGTCGTCGAGGGTGTGGTTCGAGGCGGTGGAGCAGCCGTCGTAGCCGGCGTCCTTCAGACCGTCGGCGACCTCCGGCGGGGACTTGAAGGCCGGGTAGCCGGAGAAGGGTCCGCCCTCCTCGCCGTAGATCGTCTCCATGTGGCAGAGGGCCAGGTCGGCCCCCGAGACCAGGGCCTTGACGCCGGAGAACATGGGCCTGAAGTCGTAGCCGTCGTCCTGCGCGTCGTTCGCCGCCCGCTGGATGACCGAGGTGTGCGGCAGTACGTCGCCGCTCGCGACCAGGGTGAAGCCCTTGGCGGCCGGCGCCCCTCCGGCGCTGGAGGGGGCCGGCGGGCCGGATTCCCCGAGGCGGGCGGGGGCGGTGTCCCCGGCGGCCGAACAGCCCGCCGCAGCTGCGGACAGCAGCAGGGCGGACAGGAGGGCGGCCGCCCTCGGCCGGGTGCGCGTGGTCATCAATCGGCTCCCATTTGTATGACTATCTGACATGTCATCATCTGCAATCCATATAACAACACGCAGTAAGTCAAGGATCGGATCCGCACCGTGCCGACGGGCTCACTCCGACGGCGGACACGGCAGCGCCCTGTGCCGTTCGCCGCGCCGTTCGACCGTTCACCGACCGGCACGGCCGCCCGTCGGACCACCCGGGTACTTGGGCGCAACACCGGGGTCCGACGGTTCCGGGTCGGCCCGCCGCAGGTCAGGGTGGACGGGGCGCCGCCCCCACGGACCCCCGCGCACCCCGGAAGGAGCCACTCGTGCCGCTCTCCCCCACCCTCCCGCGTACGGATCCCGAGGCACTCGCCGAACTCCAGCGCGACCACGGGCGGGCCCTGTTCGGTTTTCTGGTCGGCCTCACGGCCGGCGACGCCCAGCGCGCGGAAGACCTCGTGCAGGAGACCCTCGTACGGGTCTGGCAGCACCCGGAGGCGCTGGCCAGCGGGCACGACTCCATGCGGCCCTGGCTGTTCACGGTGGCCCGGCGGCTCGCGATCGACGCCCGGCGGGCCCGGCTGTCACGGCCCCTGGAGGTGGACCCCGAGGGCCTGGAGCAGGCACCCGCGCCCGAGGACGCGGTGGCCGGCTCGGTCACGGCGATCGACGTGCGGCGGGCCGTGGGGTCGCTGGGGCCGGAGCACCGCGAGGTGCTGCTCCAGGTCTACTTCCGGGACCGGTCGGTGGCCGAGGCGGCCGCCGAGCTCGGCATCCCGGCAGGGACCGTCAAGTCCCGCACCTACTACGCCCTGCGCGCCCTCAAGATGGGCCTCCAGGGGTACGGCTACGGTCTCGGCGCCTGAGCAACGCGTCCCGGAACGCCGCGAACGGATGCGGACCGGACAAAAAGCGCCGGGAATTCGACATAAGACCGTCCAAGTTGAGTAAACATCCCCCGCTCCGTGAGCCGCTCGGTGAAGGCTCGGTGCTGACGACGGGACGCTCGACGCGCGGGAGAAGGTGGAACGGTGCAGCCCGAGGGTACGAACGGCACCAGTGACGGTGGGCTCGCGGTGCCCATGGCCTGGCTCTATGCCGAGTACATCGCCGACGAACTGCTGCGCACGGGCAGGCTGATCCCGGTCAGCACCCTGGAGTTCCGGGCCGGACGGGACACGCTGGCCCTGACCATCTACCTCTCCGACGCGGCCGGCGAGCTGTCCGGGATCCGCGTGGTCTCACAGCTCGACGAGTGGTTGTCGCTGACGGCGTACGGGCACCCCTGGCGCGACTGGGTGCACACCCGCTTCCTCGACCTGGGCGAGGCGGCCCGGGAACGCGGCCGCGGCGAGGACCCCGACCTGGAGCTGGCCCGGGCGGCGTGGCGCTGGCTGGACGGCACCGAACTGTTCGCGACCAATCTCGACCCGGGGCGGCACGGCCACGCCGACACCCCGCCCGGACTGGACGAGAACGCGCGCGTGTGGACCCCGGCCTGGCAGCTCGGCCTGCCCCTGGGCCACTTGGCGATGCACCTGTTCTGAGCGGCGGGAGACGCGCTACGGGGACTTGTCGGCCGGGTCCATCACCAGGCCCGTGAAATCCGCCTCGTTGCGCTCCGCCCGGCGGACGTACCACCGGGCGATCAGCCACATCACCGGATACACGAGCAGGCCGAGCACGAGCCAGACGAGCGGGCCCGCCCGGGCCCGCTCCACCACGAACACCAGCGGCAGCGACCCGACCAGGGCCGCCAGCGCCGCCAGCGCACCGAGGCCCGCGCGCAGCTGGCTGCGCATGAGGGCCCGTACGTAGGTGGCCCCGAGGGTGGTCTGTTCGGAGATCTCCGAACGCGCCGGGGTGTGGGCGGGCGCCCGGCGGCGGGCGCCCCGGGGCACCCCGGTGACGATCTCGCGCCGGGGCGGCGCCTGCTGCTGCTCCTCGGCCATGGTGCCGGAGTCTACGCAGCGCCCCGCTACTTGAGGAGGCGCGAGAGCCGCCGGTCGGCCAGCGGCTTCCCGCCGGTCTGGCAGGTGGGGCAGTACTCCAGCGAGGAGTCGGCGAAGGACACCGAGCGGATGGTGTCGCCGCACACCGGGCACGGCTCGCCCGCCCGGCCGTGCACGCGCAGCCCGCTCCTCTTCTCGGCCTTGAGCTTCCCGGCGGCGACCCCGTGCGCCCGGCCCACCGCCTCGCGCAGGGTGTCCCGGACCGCGGCGTGGAGCTGCGTGATCTGCTCCTCCCCGAAGGAGGAGGCGAGCTTGAACGGCGACACCCGGGCCGCGTGCAGGATCTCGTCGCTGTAGGCGTTGCCGATGCCCGCGATCACGCTCTGGTCCCGCAGGACGCCCTTGATCTGGCGCCGCTCCCCCGCGAGGAGCGCGGCGAAGGCGTCCCGGTCGAAGTCCTCGGCGAGCGGATCGGGGCCGAGGCGGGCGATGCCGGGCACCTCCCGGGGATCGTGGACCACGTACACGGCGAGCCGTTTCTGGGTGCCGGCCTCGGTGAGGTCGAAGCCGCCCCCTCCCTCAAGTGCGACGCGCAGTGCCAGCGGCCCCTTGCCGGGGCGCGGCGGCTGCTCCGGCAGGGTGTCCTGCCAGCGCAGCCAGCCGGCCCGGGCCAGGTGGGTGACGAGGTGGAGCGCGCCGATCCGCAGGTCGAGGAACTTCCCGTGGCGGGCGACGGCTCCGGCCGGCTGCCCTTCGAGGACGGTCAGCGGCGGGTCGTACGTCTTGAGCACGCTCACCGCGAGCGGGAGGACGCGCTCGACCACCCGCCCGGTGAGGTGTTCGTCGAGGTACTCGCGCAGGGCCTCGACCTCGGGCAGCTCCGGCATGGTCCCAGCCTGCCGCCGCCTCAGGCGAAGCGCGAGCTGGGCACGGGGCCGGGCCACGCGACCCGGTCCCGGGGGCCCGTGAGCCAGCCGGTTGCGACGCCGGCCGCGAAGGCGCGGAAGGCCTCGTCCGGATCGGTCGGGGTCGCTCCGTCGCCGCCGTCCGGGGCGGGGTCCGCCGCGGCGACGTCCCGGGCGATCTCCTCCTCGGACCGGTCGTCCTCCCGCCAGGGCGGGACCACGTACTGGCACAGCAGCGTGCTGAAGTCGGCGCTCACCGCGGGCGGATCGGTCCAGCAGGTGGCGTGCTCGGACAGGATCTGGCCGTCGGTGCGGGTGTGCAGCGTGCGGATGAGGTCCGGGTCGGCCTTGTTCAGGTCGTACGCGACGACGAGGGTGTCCGTACGGTCCGGGTCGTACGGGACGGCGGGCAGCCCCAGCACGGCGGCGGCGGCGAGGCCGAGGATCCGGTCGGAGCGGCCGGGCAGCAGCGAGACGGAGGCGGGGCGGCGCCCGGCGGCCTCCAGGGCGGTCCCGAGGCGGGCCAGGCCGTGGCGGCACTGCTCGTGGGAGTCGCCGAGGTAGGCGTACCGGCCGGTCATCCCGGCGTCCCAGCCGTACGGGGACAGGGTGGCGAGCAGTCCGCCCGTGAGGCCGTAGTGCCAGCCGCGCAGGTCGGCCGGGCCGAGCGGGTCGGGGTGTCCGGCGCTCCGCTGGGCGCGGCGGGAGTGCCCGCTGCGCAGGACCTGGCGGGCCTGGCGGTCCCGTGCGGGCGCCCACTGCGGGTCTTCGGGCGCGGGGAGGGCGGACGCCAGCCCCTCGGCGGTGTCCAGGTCTCCGGCGAACAGGGTGTTGTGCACGAGGAGGTAGGTCTCGGGCCAGGCGGGCAGTCGGTCGCCGCGGCCGGAGAGCAGTGCGGCGGCCTCCGCGTGCCGGCGCTCCTCCTCCAGGGCGGAGACCAGCTCGGCGAGGAGCGTGCGCGAGTCGGGGAGCAGCCCGAGGGCCTCGCGCAGCGGTGCGACGGCGAGGAAGGCGAGGCCGCGCTCGACGCAGGCGTACCCGAAGTCGTAGAGGGCCTGCGGTTCGTGGGGCCGCTCGGCGGCCCTGCGGGCGGCTTCGGCCAGGTCCTCGAACCCGGCCGCCTCGCCCATGGCCGCGGCGGCCCCGGCGAGTTCGGGGATCGGTGTCTTCTCGGCATGCGGCCGAAGGGCCCGGGCCGCTCCGGGCAGGTCGTCCTGCTCCAGTGAACGGCGTACATCTTCCATGGCGTTGGTCATCGCCCCTGATCCTCGACGACGCCTGCCGCGCCCGCAACGGACTTTCCCCGCTGCCCGGCCCCGGCGCCGCTCTCAGCCCACGACGAACTCGCACCAGACGCACTTGCCGCTGCCGCGCGGCTCCACGCCCCATACGTCCGCCAGCCGGTCCACCAGCATCAGGCCGCGGCCGGAGACCCCCGAGTCGCCGGCCTCCCGTCGGCGCGGGAGGGCGCTGGAGCGGTCGGCGACCTCCACGCGCAGTCTGTGCTCGTGGCCCGCCAGGATGCGCAGCGTCACGATGGCGGGGCCGTCCGTGTGCATGAGCGCGTTCACGATCAGCTCGTCCGCGACCAGCTCGATCTCGTCGGCCCGCTCCCGCGCGCCCCAGGCGCGCACCGCCGCTCCGATCATGTGGCGGGCGGCCACCAGGGCCTCCGGGTCTCCCGGCGCCACGTGCTGCTGCAGTCGGCCGCCGCCGGGCGGGGCGGGGGCGGGCCGGCGGCGCAGCAGCAGGAGCGCCATGTCGTCGTTGCCGCCGCGATCGGTGACGATCTCGCACAGTCGGTCGGCGAGGAGCTGCAGGTCGGCGGGGCCGCTGCGGATGTGGGAGGTCAGTATGTGGATCCCGTCGTCGAGGTCGGCGCCGGGGTGTTCGACGAGTCCGTCGGTGCACAGCAGGAGCGTTTCTCCCGGGTCGAGTTCCACCGTTGTGACCGGGTATTCGAGCCGGCCGAACTCCGCGGAGAGGCCGAGCGGCATGCCGCCGCCCACCGGGAGCCGGTGGCAGTCCCCGTCGCGGGTGCGCAGCAGCGGGTCGATGTGGCCCGCGCGGACCACCTGGAGCACCCCGGTGGAGAGGTCGGCCTCCACATACGTGCACGTCGCGAAGCGCTCGGTGTCCAGCTCGTGCAGGAAGACGGAGGCCCTGGCCATGACGGTGCCGGGTGAGTGCCCCTCGGCGGCGTACGCGCGCAGGACGATCCTCAGCTGACCCATGACGGCGGCCGCATGGGTGTCGTGGCCCTGGACGTCGCCGATGACGGCGCCGACGCGGCCGCCGGGCAGCGGGATGACGTCGTACCAGTCGCCGCCGATGTCCTGGCCCATCCGGGCGGAGCGGTACCGTACGGCGATCTCGCCGCCGGGCACCGCGGGGATCCGCCGGGGCAGCATGGCCTGCTGGAGGCCCTCGGCCAGATCGTGCTCCTGTTCCAGCAGCATGGCCCGCTGGAGGCTCTGCGCGATGCTGCTGCCGAGGGCGACGAGCAGGTTGCGCTCCTCCTGGGTGAAACCGTCCTTGTCCTGGTAGAGCAGGCCGATGGCGCCGATCGGGCGGGCCTGGGCGATCAGCGGCAGGTAGGCCGCGGCCGAGATCCGCATGTACGAGATCTTCGTCCAGAGCGCCGGATAGTCCTCGGCGAACTCCTCCGCCGAGTCGAGGAAGCGCGGCTGGAGGGAGCGGACGACCTCGCTCATCGGGTACTGCTCGTCGATGCGGGTGTAGCGGGTCCCGGGGACGAAGCTGCCCTCCGGGCCTTCGGCCACGAGGTGGATCCGGCCGGCTTCGACGAGGCCCATCACCATGCCCATCGAGCCCAGCCGTTCCAGACCGTGGGCGTCGCCGAGCGCGTCGATGACGTCCTGCACGGTCCGGGCGTGCGCGAGGGCGGCGGTCGTGCTCTCCACCACCGAGGTCTGCCGGCGCCGCTCCTCGTCGAGTCCGAGCCGTTCCGCCGAGTGGCTGAGCTCCTCGGTCGCGTCCCGGACGATGCCGATGATCCGGTGCGGCCGCCCGTCAGGGCCGCGCATGACGCGGCCCTGGGTGTGCGTCCAGCGCAGCCGCCCGTCGCGGCAGCGGATGCGGAAGTAGGCGCCGTAGCTGTCCACCTCGCTCTTGAGCGCGGAGGAGACCATGGCGTCGAGCCGTGCCGACTCGGCCGGCGGGACGCGCGGCGAGAGCGAACCGGGCCGGCCGTCGTACTCGTCGGAGGCCATGTCGAAGACGTCGAGGGCGGCTTCGTCCATGTGCATGAGACCGGTGACCAGGTCCCAGTCGAAACTTCCCATGCGGTTGAGCGAGAGCGACCGGTCCGGGTGTGCGGGCCAGTCGTCCGGCAGCGATACGGTGGTCGGCACCGGTCCACCATGACACACGGGCCGGTCAGGCGCTCTCCAGCGACTGGCTCTCGTCGGACGGCGCCGGCTGGAGGTCGGGGTCGGCGTAGGGGTCCGTGTACGGGTCGGCGTAGGGGTCGGCGTACGGATCCGTATAGGGGTCCGCGTACGGGTCGGCGTACGGGTCCTGGGGGTCGACCGGCTGCGTGGTCGATCCGTCGGGGTACGGCGGGAGGGCGGGATCGGCCGGGTCCTGCGCCAGCGGGTCGGTCGGGACGTCCGACGGCTGCCGTTTCTGGGGCTGCTGCGGCTGTCGCGGCCGGGTGGAGGGGTTCAGCGGCACGGCGGGGCTCTGCTGGGCGTTCGTGCCCGGCGAGCTCTGCGGGTCCGCCGGGCAGCCCGCCGGCCCGGATCCCGGGGTGCTCGGGCAGGGGGCGGCCGAGGCGGCGCCAGAGGCGGCGGGGCCGCTGGGGATGCCGTCGGCCGGGTCGTACGGGGGCAGGGCCTGCGGGGTCCGGTCCTGGGCGCCGTCGTCGCCCCGCTTGCGCTCGATCCAGGTGTTGTTCGCGATGTTGACGATCACCAGGTTGTTGATCACGTGGGCGGTGGGTTCGATCACGACGACCTGGTTGGCCTGGTAGCCGTTCCACGGGTCGCCCTTGTGCACCGGGCTCCCCTTGGGCGCGCGCGGGGAACCGAGCGGGTTTCCGCAGCCGCACCGGACGCGGGGCATGCCGTGGTCGTCGACCAGGACGGCAGTGCCGGCCTGGAGGACGGACTGGTAGCCCTCGGCGCGGCCGCCGCGGAAGCCGTGGTTGGTGACGCGGGTGTCGGCGCGCAGCACGACGGGCGTGAGACCGCGCAGGAAGTCGGGGATCCCGGCCTCTTCGATCCCGGACGCCTCGGCGAAGGCGCGGGCCTTGGCACTGTCCTCGGTCAGGTGGGCGACCTGCTGTTCCACGTCGCAGCTGCCGAGCCGCTGGGTGCCGCCGTAGAGGCCGGGGGTGGCCGCGTTGACCGTGCGGATGCCCTCCCCGGTGGGATTGGGCAGCGGGGGCTGGACGGGGGCCGACTCACCGGTGGCCGAGGACACGGTGAAGGGGTCGGGGCCGGCGCTGGCCACCGGCTGGAGGTGGACCTCCTGGCTCTCGGGTCCGGCCGCACTCATCGGCTCCTGGTGCCCGCCGCAGGCCGCGGCGAACAGGCCGAGGAGGGCGAAGAGGGCGGCGCCGGCCGGTGCCTGACGACGCGACGCCTGACGAGGTGTCGGAAGTGACGGTCCGTTCACAAATTTCTCCCTTTTCGCCCCGAGTACTCCCTCTTGTCTGCCGCATCCGCACGGGAGCCGCAACCGGAGCGCCCCTTGAACACGCCCAAGGAACCCCGCCGGCTCACCCATGTGGGCTGAACATGTTCAAGACGTCGGCCGGCCGACCCCGAGCCGACCCGCCGCGGACCGACTGGCCGGCGGCCGCCGGCCGGCCGGATACTGGAGGCGATGGACTGGTTCACGGCGCCCGGGTACTGGCTCGCCCGGCTGGTCTTCCAGCGGGCCCTGGCCGGCGTCTACCTCGCCGCCTTCGTCGGGGCCGCCCTGCAGTTCCGGGCCCTGATCGGGGCGCACGGCATGCTGCCCGTGCCGCGCTACGTACGGTACGTGCCCTTCCGGCGCGCCCCGAGCCTGTTCCAACTGCACTACTCCGACCGGCTCTTCGCGGGCTGCGCCTGGGCCGGGGCAGCACTGTCGGCGGCCCTGGCCGCCGGGGCCGGGGACGAGGTGCCGCTGGCCGCGGCCATGGCGATGTGGGCCGCGCTGTGGCTGCTCTACCTCTCCATCGTGAACGTCGGCCAGACCTGGTACTCCTTCGGCTGGGAGTCGCTGCTGCTGGAGGTGGGCTTCCTCGCCGTGTTCCTCGGCAACGCCCGGACCGGGCCGCCGGTGCTGGTGCTGTGGCTGCTGCGCTGGGTGCTCTTCCGCGTGGAGTTCGGGGCCGGGCTGATCAAGATGCGCGGGGACCCCTGCTGGCGGCGGCTCACCTGCCTGTACTTCCACCACGAGACGCAGCCGATGGCGGGGCCGCTGAGCTGGTTCTTCCACCACCTGCCCAAGCCGCTGCACCGGGTGGAGTGCGCCGCCAACCACGTGACGCAACTGGTCGTGCCGGTGCTGCTGTTCACCCCGCAGCCGGTGGCCTCGTACGCCGCGGGAGCCGTCATCGCGACGCAGCTGTGGCTCGTGCTGTCCGGCAACTTCGCCTGGCTGAACTGGCTGACGATCACCCTCGCCGTGTCGGCCGTGGACTTCACCGGGCTCGCGGGGCCGCCCCCGGCCGCCGCCTCACGGCCGGCTCCCGTGTGGTTCGCCGTCCTGGTCTGCGCGGTGACCGCCCTGGTCCTGTTCCTCAGCCGCCACCCGGTGCTCAACATGGTCTCGCGCCGCCAAGTGATGAACCGCTCCTTCGACGCCCTGCACCTCGTCAACACCTACGGGGCCTTCGGCTCGGTCGGCCGGGTCCGCATGGAGGTGGCGGTGGAGGGCACCGCGGACCCGGTGCCGCGCGAGGACGGCGCCTGGAAGGAGTACGGATTCAGAGGCAAACCCGGTGAACCGGGCAGGCTCCCGCGCCAGTTCGCCCCCTACCACCTGCGCCTGGACTGGCTGATGTGGTTCGCGGCGATCTCCCCCGGCTACGCGCGCGACTGGTTCGGGCCGTTCGTGGAGCGGCTGCTGGCGGGCGACCGGGACACGCTGCGGCTGCTGCGCCACAACCCGTTCCCGGACGCCCCGCCCGTGTACGTCCGCGCCCTGCTCTACCGCTACCGCTTCACCACCTGGCGGGAGCTGCGCGAGAGCGGGGACTGGTGGCACCGCACGCTGGTGCGCGAGTACCTCCCCCCGACCCGGATCGCGCGGGCCCGCCCGTCAGAGCCCGAGTAGCGCGGCCTCCCGTGCGGCGTCGAGTCCGGGGGCCGGCCGGTCGGCCCGCTGCGGGGCCCGGCCGCCGAGGGTGCGCAGCCAGGCCCAGGTGTCGGCGACGGTCTCCTCGACGGGGCGGCACTTCAGACCGGCGGCCAGCGCCCGGGTCACGTCCCCGCCGAACATGTAGTCGTGCGACCGGCCCTCCGGCAGCCAGATCGGCAGCTCGGTCCAGGGCTCCACGCCCGCTGCGAGGATCGGTCCCGGGTCGGTCCAGCGCAGTTCGGCGCCGCCGCCGGTGACGGCGGCGCAGGCGTCGAGGAGCGTGCCCATGGTGGCGTGCCCGACCGGCGAGACCAGGTTGTACGGGCCGCCGAGCCCGCCTTCGGCGGCGTCCAGGGTCCAGCGCGCGAGGTCGCGCACGTCGATGTACTGGATCGGGAGTCCGCGCGGGCCGGGGGCGAGCACCGGGCCGCCGCGCGCGCTGCGGCCGAGCCACCACGGCAGCCGGCCGACGTTCTCGTAGGGGCCGAGGATCAGCCCGGCGCGGACCAGCAGGGCACGGTCGGCGAAGGCGTCCAGCGCGGCGAGTTCGCCGCCCCTCTTGTCCTCGGCGTAGGCGGTCGCCCCGGCGTCCGGCGAGCCCTCGACGAGAGGGCCGTCCTCCGCCTGCCCCGCGGGGGCCGGGTAGGCGTACACCGAGCGGCTGGAGACGTACGCATACCTCCCGGCCCGGCCGCTCAGCAGGCGGGCGCTGTCGCGCACCGCCGCGGGGGCGCCGCCCCAGGTGTCGACGACGAGGTCCCACTCCCCCTCGGCGAGGGCGGCCGGGCCGCCGGGGGCGGTGCGGTCCCCGTGCAGGGCCCGGGTGCCCGGCGGGGGCGCGTGGTGCCCCCGGTGGAAGACGGTCACCTCCCAGCCCCGGGCGAGGGCGTCCTCGGTGATCGCGCGTCCGACGAATTCGGTACCACCCAGCATCAGCAGCTTCATGCGCTCACCCTGGCCCGGTGGGGCGGGCCGCGGAAGCGGTGATCGCTGTCGGCGATGACGCTCAGGGCGTAGCGGGATGTGCTGCCGGACAGGGCAGCGCCCCCGGTGCGGGTGAGCACGAGGGGGCGCTTGCACCGCTCTGCGGGTCGGTGCGGAGGTGACGACTAGTCGATGCCGGGCAGGATGTGCGACTCCGCCAGGTCGTCCTCGTACCCGGCGAGCCGGATCGGGGCGGAGCGCGCCCAGACTTCCAGGCTTCCGAGTTCGTCGGACCGCGTCTTGGCGCGCGCTCCGGTCCGCTCCAGCAACTTCGGTTCGGGCTGCGTCTTTTCAGTCACCGCGCACTCCTCTGTGTCGCGTAACCCGGCGGGCAGACCGCGAGCCGGGCAAGGGATCAAGGGTTCCGGACGCGGTGGCGCCTTGGTGGAGCGCGGCCCGGATGGGGGCCGTCTTGATGCCCCAGGGTACACATATGAGCGGACCTCCGCTCGATAGGAAGGCAAAATCCGCTGCGCCCTCTCAGTTTCGTCCCGAGTTCAGCAAGTCGTCGGCCGGCGGTCGGGTCACGGATGGTGTGCTCGGACCCGGATGCGCGGGGCGCGACGGAGGGGGTCGGCGGTGGCGAGGTCCGGAGCGGCGGAGGCCGAAGTACCGTACGTCACAAGCGTGGTTGAGCTGATGGAGCTGCTGCACGCCGGCCGCGACGATCACGCCCTGCGGACCGCGGCGCTGCTCCGCCGCTCCCACCCCGCCGACAAGGAACTGCAGCTCGCGGGGCTGCTGCACGGCGTCGGCCGGATGCTCCGTCCGGGTGACGGAGCGCGACACGCCGTACTCGCAGCGCAGGCGCTGCGCCCCCTGCTGGGTGAGCGGGTGGCCCGGCTCGTGCGGCTCCAGGCGCTGGCCGCGGCGGGCGGCGGGGCCGACCGGCCGGGCGAGGACGCGGAGGCGGAGGCGGTGGCCGCCCTGCTCCAGGCGCGCGAGGCGGCCGGGGCGTCCGGACGGGACGCGGGCGTGCTGGAGGACTGGCGTCCGCTGCTGGAGCTGGTCGCGGCCGGATCCTGCAGGGCCGGGAACGCCATCGGCCCCCTCGGTTCGCCGAGGGGGCCGATCACGGACGTGCGGTAGGACAGGGGGACGCCGGGGTCACCAGTTCGCGGGGGCGTAGTCCTTCAGGAAGACGCCGAACAGGTCCTCGCCCGCCTCGCCGCGCACGATCGGGTCGTAGACCCGGGCCGCGCCGTCGACCAGGTCGAGGGGGGCGTGGAAGCCCTCCTCGGCGAGGCGCAGCTTGTCGAAGTGCGGGCGCTCGTCGGTGATCCAGCCGGTGTCGACCGAGGTCATCAGGATCCGGTCGGTCTGGAACATCTCCTGGCCGCTGGTCCGCGTCACCATGTTCATCGCGGCCTTGGCGGCATTGGTGTTCGGGTGCCCCGCGCCCTTGTAGCCGCGGCTGAAGACGCCCTCCATCGCCGAGACGTTCACGACGTACGCCCGGCCGCTGGACGACTTCCGGGCGGCATCGGCCATGGCCGGCCGCAGTGCGCTGATCAGGATGAACGGCGACGTGTAGTTGCACAGCTGGGTCTCGAGGAGCTCCACCGGGGAGATCTGGTCGATGGTCTGCACCCAGGTGTTGCTGTCGACGACGTCGGGCAGCAGGCCGCCCGCGTCGATGGCGGTGCCGGCGAGGTGCCGCTCCAGACTGGCGTTGCCGGCGACCAGGGCCAGGTCGGCGACCTTCTGCGCCTCCAGCCCGCTCACTCCGACGGGCAGCGCCGCCAGGCCGTCGACCGCGCCGGAGTTGAAGGCGCCGATGACATGGTGGGCGGGGAGCTCACCGGCGGGCAGCGGGGCGGACTCCCCCTCGACCAGCGCCGCGT
Source organism: Streptomyces sp. A0592 (assembly GCF_004795115.1). Taxonomy (NCBI): domain Bacteria; kingdom Bacillati; phylum Actinomycetota; class Actinomycetes; order Kitasatosporales; family Streptomycetaceae; genus Streptomyces; species Streptomyces sp. A0592. Next base: position 70,493 of record NZ_SSBM01000011.1, on the reverse strand, counting down.
AGGCGGTGGGCAGACGGCGCACGGTCTGCGTCGCGTTGTTGATCAGGATGTCGAGCGGACCGGCCGCCGCGACCTGTTCGGCGAGGGCCACGGACTGCGCCGGGTCGCGCAGGTCGATGCCGACGACCTCCAGGCGGTGCATCCAGTCCGCGGAGTCCTCCATCGCCTTGAAGCGGCGGATGGCGTCCTTGGGGAAGCGCGTGGTGATCGTGGTGTGGGCGCCGTCGCGCAGCAGCCGCAGCGCGATGTACATGCCGATCTTGGCGCGGCCGCCGGTGAGCAGCGCGCGCTTGCCGGCGAGGTCGGCGCGGGCCTCGCGCCTGGTCCGGTTCTCGACGGCGCAGTCCGGGCAGAGCTGGTGGTAGAAGTAGTCGACCTCGACGTACCGCGTCTTGCAGACGTAGCAGGAGCGCGGGCGCTGGAGTATCCCGGCGATCCGGCCGGCCTCCGTGACCGAGGAGGGCAGGATGCCCTCGGTCTCGTCGTCGATGCGCTCGGCGGAGCCGGTCGCGGTCGCCTCGGTGACGGCCTTGTCGTTGGCGGTCTTGGCCGCGCGGCGCTCCTGGCGGCGGCGCTGCTTGACCGTGCGGTAGACGCCCGCCGTGGCGCGGCGCACGGCGATGGCGTCGGGGTGGTCCACGTCGATCGTGTCGAGTTCGGCGAGCACGTCGAGGCAGAGCGCCAGCCGCTCGGGGTCGATGCCCGGTCCGTAGGCCTGTGCCTGGTCGTGGCTGTCTTCGGTCACCGTCATGGCCGCTGCCGTTCCTTGGTCACTCGTCCGCATCCGCCTGCTGCGGAGGTCCTCAAAAGGGGAACTGTACGGATCGGACGCGCCCCGAGCCAAACCCGTGGCCCGGAACCTCACATACCGCGAACAGGCCGTCACCGTACGGGTTCACGCGGTGGCCGTGGGGGCGCGGCCGAGGTGGCACTGCGCTGATGCCAGAGCCACGCTGCGTACTCCGGTACTACGTCGGGAGTATGACTCGTGACCACCTGTGGGCGGAGGAATAGCGCAGGTGGGTCGGGCATTGTGGAGCTTATGAGTGCACTGGCGCTGTCGGTCCTGCTCTGCCTCGTGTCCGCCGTTGCGTACGCGGGCGGGGCGATCGTCCAGGAAAGGGTCGCGGCGAGTACGCCGGACCGGCGGTACGCGCCGCTGCGCCGGGGCGGCTGGTGGGTCGCGGTGGGGCTGAACGGCCTCGGTGCGCTGCTGCACGTGGTGGCGCTCGCCTACGGGCCGCTGAGCCTGGTGCAGCCGCTGGGGGCGCTCACCATCGTGTTCGCACTGCCGATGGCGGCCGTCTTCGTACGGCGCCGGGCGGGTGCGGCGGCTTGGCGCGGGGCGGTGCTGGCCACGGTCGGACTCGCGGGTCTGCTGGCGCTGACCGGCGGTGACGGACGTGCGGAGCAGTCCCTGGCGGAAGACGAGCGGAGCCTGCTGCTCGTGGTGACCGGGGCCGCGGTGGCGGCGCTGTTCCTGGCGGCTCACCGGATGCGCCGGGTGGTGCTGCACAGCGTGCTGCTGGCGGCGGCGGCCGGTACGGCCTTCGGCATGGCCTCGGTGTTCACCAAGTCGGTCGCCGAGAACGTCGGACCAGGTGCACCGGCGGGCCTGTGGCCGGACCTGGCGGCGATCGCGGCGCTGGCGTCGGTCGGGCTGCTGCTGTCCCAGGCCGCCTACCGGGGCGCCGGTCTGACCGCGCCGCTGGCCACGGTGACGGTGGTCAATCCGGTGGTCGCGGCGACGGTCGGGATCACGCTCTTCGGCGAGGGCTTCCGCCACGGGGCCGCGGGCACGGCGGCGGCGCTGGCCAGCGCCGTGCTGGCGGCGGCCGGCCTGGTCCTGCTCACGGCCGTGCCGCCGCATCGGCGCGGGTCAGATGCGGACGCCGTGGCTCCGCAGGTACCTCAGGGGGTCGATGTCGGAGCCGTAGCCGGGTGCCGAGCGGATCTCGAAGTGCAGGTGCGGGCCGGTGCTGTTGCCGGTCGAGCCGGAGCGGCCGATCCGCTGGCCTCCGGAGACCTGCTGCCCGGACTTCACGCCGAGCGCCGAGAGGTGGGCGTACTGGGAGTACCGGCCGTCGGTGTGCCGGATGACGACCTGGTAGCCGTAGGCGCCGGCCCAGCCGGCGGAGACGACCTGGCCGGGTCCGACGGACTTGACGGTGGTGCCGGTGGCCACGGGGAAGTCGACTCCCGTGTGGTAGCCGCTCGACCAGGAGGATCCCGAGACGCGGTACGCGGTGCCGAGGGCGGCGTCGACGGGAGCGGAGAACCCTCCCGCGGCCGGCTTCTGCTGCGCTGAGGCGGGCTGGGGGTCGGGCTTCGCTGCCGGCTTCGCGGCGGGCTTCTCGGCCGGCTTCGGGGCCTCCTTCTCGGCGGGTTTCGGCGCGGGCCGCTCCGCCGGCTTCTCGGCCGCCGGTTCCCCGGGCTTGACCGGCTCTGCGGTCCGGGGCGGCTTCTCCGGGTTCTGCGCGGGCGGGGCCGGCGGGGCGGTGGTGACCCGCATCGTGAGGCGCTGGCCGGGGAAGATCATGTTCGGGTTGTCGCCCACGACGGCCCGGTTGGTCTCGTAGAGCGCCTGCCAGCCGCCCTCGACGCGCTGCTCGGTGGCGATCGCGGAGAGCGAGTCGCCCGGCGCGACGACGTACGGGTTCGGCAGGACCGAGGTTCCGGTCGGGCGGGGCGTGGTGCCCTGCACCGGCGCCGCCTTCACCTCCTGCGTCCGGGGCTGTGAAGGCGCCTCGCGCTGCGCGGGGAGCTTCGCCGGGGCCTGCGCGGCGAGGGCCGGCGACGGGCCGCCGCGGGTGAGTCCGGCCCCCTTGCCGCAGGTGGGCCACGCCCCGGGCCCCTGGCCCGCCAGGACCTTCTCGGCCACCGCGATCTGCTGGTCCTTGGTGGCCAGGTCGGCACGCGGCGCGTGGGCGGTGCCGCCGAAGGCCCGCCAGGTGCTCTGGCTGAACTGGAGTCCGCCGTAATAGCCGTTGCCGGTGTTGATGCGCCAGTTGTTGGTCGACTCGCAGGCCGCGACCTTGTCCCAGGTGTCCACGGACGCGGCTTCGGCCGCTCCGGCACCCATGAACGGGAGCGCGATCCCTGCGCCTCCGGCGGTGACGGCCAGCGAGGCCCGGTTGATACTGCTCGGCTGATACCGGCGGTGCCGGCCCCGTACGCGCATGGGAGCCCCCATTCGAGTCATCAGGAATCGCACAACGTAACGTCGGGATCATTGCATGACAAGGGAGCAACGGGGCGCTGTTCAGCGGAACTTGACAATGACACGGCGGGCGTCGGCGCCGCCCGCCCCTCAGCGGGGTAGCGTCGGGCACAGCCCGCACACCGAAGCACGCAGGAGCGCACAGATGAGCACCAGCACGGCCCAGATCGGCGTCACCGGCCTCGCAGTCATGGGCAGCAACCTCGCCCGCAACTTCGCCCGCAACGGATTCACCGTGGCCGTCCACAACCGCACCACCGCCAGGACCACGGCACTGGTGGAGGAGTTCGGTCACGAGGGCGCGTTCGTGGCCGCCGAGTCGGCCAAGGAGTTCGTCGATGCGCTGGAGCGCCCCCGACGCATCGTCATCATGGTGAAGGCCGGGGATCCCACCGATGCCGTGATCCGCGAATTCGCCCCGCTCCTGGAGGAGGGCGACGTCATCATCGACGGCGGGAACGCGCACTTCGAGGACACCCGGCGCCGCGAGCGGGAACTGCGCGAGCAGGGCATCCACTTCGTGGGCGTGGGCATCTCGGGCGGCGAGGAGGGCGCGCTGCTCGGCCCGAGCATCATGCCGGGCGGGTCGCAGGAGTCGTGGGCGTCGCTCGGCCCGCTGCTGGAGAAGATCGCGGCGAAGGCCGCCGACGGTACGCCGTGCACCTCGCACATGGGTCCCGACGGCGCCGGACACTTCGTCAAGATGGTCCACAACGGCATCGAGTACGCCGACATGCAGCTCATCGCCGAGGCCTACCACCTGCTGCGCGAGGTCGCCGGCTACTCCCCCGAGAAGATCGCGGAGACCTTCCGGGACTGGAACCGGGGCCGCCTGGACTCGTACCTGATCGAGATCACGGCGGAGGTGCTCGCCCACACGGACGCGGCGACCGGGCAGGCGTTCGTCGACGTCGTGGCAGACGCCGCCGAACAGAAGGGCACCGGGCGCTGGACCGTGCAGATCGCCCTGGACCTCGGGGTCCCGGTGTCGGGGATCGCCGAGGCCGTGTTCGCCCGCGCCGTCTCGGGCCACGCAGACCTGCGGACGGCCGCTCGCGGACTCGCAGGCCCGGCACCCGCGACGCTGTCACCGGAGGCGGCGGACGCGTTCGCCGCGCAGGTGGAGGAGGCGCTGTACGCGTCGAAGATCGTCTCGTACACGCAGGGGTTCCACCAGATCCGGGCCGGCAGCGCGGAGTACGACTGGAACATCGACCTGGGCGCGGTGGCCTCCCTGTGGCGGGGCGGCTGCATCATCCGGGCGGCGTTCCTCGACCGGATCCGCGCGGCCTACGACGCCAGGCCCGACCTGCCGAGCCTGCTGGCGGACCAGCGCTTCGCCGAGGAGATCGGGGCGGCGCAGGAGGGCTGGCGGTCTGTGATCGCGGCGGCGGTGAGTGCGGGGATTCCGGTGCCGGCCTTCGCCGCCTCGCTGGCGTACTACGACGCGCTGCGCGCGGAGCGGCTCCCGGCGGCCCTCACGCAGGGCCAGCGGGACTTCTTCGGGGCGCACACCTACCGGCGGACCGACCGCGAGGGCTCGTTCCACACCCTCTGGAGCGGCGACCGCTCCGAGGTCCGCACGGACTGACGGCGCGGCTCAGCTCCAGGGTCCGGGCTGGGGAACCGGCGCGGGTCCCGGGGGCGGGGGCACCGGGTCCGGCTCCGGGACGGGGCCGGGTACGGGCGGCGCGGGGCGCGGGATGGGCTCCGGGTCCGGGAACGGGGTGGGGGCCGGCGTCGGGTCGGGCTCGGGGGCCGGCGGCTGTGTGTCTTCGAGTGTGGGCACCATATACGGCACTTTCCCGCGATTGCGTCCCGTACGCGTCCTGTACACGTCCTGCAGGCGCCGCGTGGGCCCCTCCGGTGCGGCCGTCAGTGCGCGAGGGCGAGCGCGGCGGCGAGGCCCGGCCCCGGGCTGGCCAGGACGGGGGTCCCGGTCGTGGCCAGCCCGGCCGCGCCGGCCATGGAGGCCTGGGCCAGGACGATGACGTCCGCACCGGTGACGGCGTCGGCGGCGTCGGCCACCCGGGTGAGGTATCGGGTGGTGTCCCCCGCCTCGAAGCTCTCCCAGGCGTCGTCGACGAGGTGCGTGACGACCGACACGGGCCGCCCGCCGGCCTCCTCGGCGATCAGCTCCGCGGTCGGGGCGAGGGTCGATGCGAGGGCGGCAAGGACGGCGATGCGCGGGCCGGTGCGCACGGCCGCTGCCGCCATGGGCCGGTCCACCCGCAGCACCGGGGCGCCGAGGGCCGGAGCCAGCGCCTCGGCGGTCGCCCCGATGGTGGAGCAGGTGACCAGCACGGGGCCCGGCCCGGCCCCCGCGAGCAGGTCCAGCAGGGCCGGGGCCACGGACCGCGGCCCGAGCGCACGCGCCCGGTCCAGCAGCTCCGGCACCACCAGGTGCCGCAGTACGGCCCCCGGGTGGTGCCGGTCGCGCAGCGCGTCGAAGACGGGGACGTGCACGGGCGAGGTGTGCAGCAGGGTCAGGTCGGGGACCGTCATCGCAGGTCGGAGCCGGCCACCAGCTGCGCCTTGGCCGCCGAGACGACCTCGGCCGGCGCGGCGGGCGCCTCGTCGGGATGTTTGGCGGCCCAGCTCGCCGCATACGGGCAGAGCGGAACCACGGGAACGCCCTCGACCTCGGCGAGTCCGTAGAAGGTCCTCACCAGACCTCCGGCGATGCCCCGGCCCTCGTGGCCCGGCTCCACGACCGTGTGCACCGCCACCAGGGCGTGGGGCGGCTCGGCCAGCACGAAGTAGGCGATGTACCCGACCGCCGTCCCGTCCTCGACGGCGAGCAGCCGCCCCGCCCTGCGCTCGTCCTGGAACTCGACCTCCGGCATGGTCCCCGGCTCCTTCTCGGACTTATCGGGCGGCGACGGCGTGGGGGCTGCGCTCCTGGTCGGTGCCCGGTACCGGCGCGGAGGGGTCGGCGCCCAGTTCGACGATCCGGTTGTCGGTGTCGACGTGCACGACGCGGGGCTTGAGCGCCCGGGCCTCGGCGTCCTCGACCTGCGCGTAGCTGATGAGGATGACGAGGTCCCCGGGGTGCACCAGGTGCGCGGCGGCCCCGTTGATCCCGATCACGCCCGATCCGCGCTCGCCCTCGATGACGTAGGTCTCCAGCCTCGCGCCGTTGGTGATGTCCACGATGTGGACGAGCTCCCCGGGCAGCAGATCGGCGGCGTCCAGCAGGTCGGCGTCAACGGTCACGGACCCGACGTAGTGCAGGTCGGCCTGGGTGACGGTAGCCCGGTGGATCTTGGACTTGAACATCGTACGCAGCATGGAGAAACTCCCGGAGTGTCGGCTCCCTGCCCGCTTTATGCAGGTCAAGGGCGTTCTCCGCAGCCTACAACGCTTCGCTCGCCGGGTCAGCTATCCGCAGGATTTCGCCGGACCGCCCACCTCGTCCGGTTCCTTCCGGCTCGTGGCACCTGAGCGAGGAGGGCCGGGTGCACGGGGAGCCGGTCCTCAGCCTCCGAGTGGGGACGGGGCAGCGGGCCCGGCCTCGTGGACAAATCCCTCTGAATCGCCATGAACTCCTTGCTCTTTGGGCGCCGTTACAGTAGCGACGGCGTCAGTCGGTTCGGCCGCAAGGGAGCGGGAACCGCGTGAAGGAGGCTTTGCATGCTCGAATGGAAGCAGGTTCGCTCCGGCATCCGCCCCGTGCCCGATCCGGCCGCGACGTCGATGGTCTGGGCCGTCGCGGCCGCCACCGCCTTCGCCCTGGTCGCCGTCTTCAACTTCCTCGACGGACAGGGTGACCCCACCCTCGACCTGGTCGCGATCTCCGCAACCGCGGCCGTGGTCAGCACGGGAGCGCGCCTCACCGCCGCACCTGGAACCGCCCTGCTCTGCTGGCTCGTGCTCAACGCCTTCGCCACCGCCCCCATAGGCGCTCTCACCTGGGAGGCTCCGTACGACCTCGGCCGGATCGTCTGCCTCCTCGCGGCCGCCGGCACGGGGACCGTTCTCGCCCGGCTCGCCCACGCCCGCTCCGCCTACCGCCGGCTGACGCCGTAGACCCCCGGCCCCGCGGGGACGCTGCGGGGGCCGGTGGTCACCGCCCGGCCCGTCCGGTGGCGACGGAGGTCAGGAACTGCTGCTGGTCGGCGAGGAACCCCTCGGCGAACAGGGATCTGGGGGCGAACAGCGCGGTCAGGGTCAGGCGCGTCGCGGATTCCTCGACGGCGTGCCGGACCAGGCCGTGGGCGGCATCGGGGTAGTGGGCGACGCGCAGCGCCGGTCCCGGCAGCAGGCGGCGGTACGCGGCCTCGGTCTCGGCGGTGTCCACATTGACGTCGTGTCCGGCGAGCACCAGGAGGACGGGGGTGCCGCGCAGGGCCGGCAGGTCCGCGCTCGCGTCGGCGGTGTGGTTCCTGGACACGAACCGCCAGCGGGCGGCGGTCATGCCGTGGGGGTCGCCGACGGCGCGGACGTACTCCTCGTAGGAGGCGCCGCGCCGGAGCAGTTCCAGGCCGGTCTCGCGGCGGCCCAGGGCGGTCGCGACCTCCGCGTCGGAGGCGCCGTCCCGGCCCAGCTCGGCGAGGAGGTTGTAGCGGCCCTGCCGGTGCCAGTTGACGGCGGGCGAGACGGCGATGACGAATCGGATGCCGCCGTCCCTGGCGGCGATCTTGGGCAGGACCCAGCCGGCCTGGCTGGCGCCCCACAATCCGATCCTGCCGCCGTCGATGTCCGGGCGCTGCCGGGCCCAGGCGATCGCGTCGGCGGCTTCGCCCGCCCGGTCGTCCATGCTCTGGTCGAGCCAGTCGCCCGGGGCGCCGCCGACGCCCGGCTTGTTCCAGGACAGCGAGGCGTACCCGGCGCGGGCGAAGGCCTCCCACATCGGACGGTAGAAGGTGTCGTGGGTGGCATCCACCGGCCCGTCCCCGTGCACGAACACCACCAGCGGGAACGGCCCCTTACCCCGCTCCGGCAGGGCCAGGACGGCGTCGAGGGAGCGCCCGCCCAGGCGTATCGCCACCGGTTCCTCGCGCAGCGCGTAGGCGTTCTGCCACACCACCAGTCCGCCCAGACCCGCTGCCACCACCACCAGAGCGGTAAGTGCCGCGAGGGCGGCCCGCACCACTCGGCGACGGCGTGGCGAGCGTGTCGTCCGCGGCGAGCGTGCCGTACGTGTCGCGCGCACGCGTTTCATCCGACCCCCAAGAAAACTATTGATTTCATAACGCTCGTTTCCCATTCGACCGTACTCTGTTCATACGCACAAGTGGAGGAGGAAGCATGGACGCAGCAGTCGTCATCGGACGCGGCGTGCCGCGCGGGGCCGAGGAGCAGGTCGCCGAGCTGTACTGGGAGGCCTTCGGCCGAAAGCTCGGCGCCGCCCTGGGCCCGCCGGAGCTCGGCCGCGCCTTCATCGCCGCCCACCTCCATCACGACCGCGCCGCCGTCGCCCTCACCCCCGGCGACCACCGCGTCGTGGGCGTGGCCGGCTACCGGATCGGCGGACGCGCGCTGACCGGCGGCGGCGTGCGCGACGTGCTCCGTGCCTACGGGCTCTTCCGCGGCCTGCCCCGGCTCGCCCTGCTGGCGCTGCTCGAGCGCACCCCGGAGCGTGGCGAACTGGCCATGGACGGCATCGCCGTCGACCCCGCACACCGCGGCACGGGCACCGGCAGCCTCCTGCTGGCGGAGATCGCGGCCGTCGCGGCCGAACACGGGTGCTCCCGGGTCCGGCTCGACGTCGTCGACGTCAACCGCAGGGCCCGCGCCCTGTACGAACGGCGCGGCTTCAGCGCCGTACGCACCGAGCCGACCCCGTACCTGCGGCGCCTCATGGGCTTCGGCTCGGTGACTACGATGCACCGGGCCGTCGAGGCCCACCCCGGCCACACCCTGGAGCAGCAGCGATGACCAGCCGACCCGCGGCAGAGGCCGCCACCCCCGGCATCGGGACCCGGACTCTGGTGTTCGCGCTCGTCCGCGAGGACGGCACCGTCGACGCGGGCGAGCTGTACGCCGTCGCCGAGGCGCTCGGCATGACCGATCAGCAGGTCCGGCTCTGCCTCAAACGGCTCGTCGCCGAGGGCCGGTTCACCCAGGAGGGCCGCGGCCGCAAGGCCCGCCTGGTCGCCACCGCCGATGCGACGGGCGCCGTCGCGCCGGACGTCGAGTACGTCCGCCACGCCTACCGGCAGGACCGGGGGCTCGCGCCCTGGGACGGAACCTGGCACCTGTTCGCCTTCGCCATCCCCGAGACGGCCCGGCAGTCCCGCGACGCCCTGCGCGACACACTCCTTCACCTGGGCGCCGCCCCGCTCCAGGGCGGCCTGTACGTCGCCGCGAACGCGATCGGCGGCATCGTGGAGGCCCACGCCCGCCACCTCGGCGTCCTGCCCTCGCTCACCCGCCTCACCAGCCGCGACCTGAGAGTCGGCGAGGAGGAGGACCCGGCACGGCTGGCCGCCCTCCTGTGGCCGCTCGACTCGATCGCCGAAGGCCACGAGGCTCTGGCCGCCCTCGCCGCGGCCCGTACGGCCCGCCTGGCCACCCTCGGCCGCCCCACCGGTGTCGAGAGGCTGACCTGCGCCATCGAGCTCGCGGCGGCCTTCACCCACGCCATGGAGCCCGACCCCCTGCTGCCTCCCGAACTGCTGCCCCGGCCCTGGCCCGGCAGCCGCGCCCGCGCCCTGGCCGCCCGCTGCTGGGAAGCGCTGAACGGCGACGACGACGAGGCCGCCGGCCGCCCGCGCCTGTTCCGCCTCTACGACGAAGCCCTTGCGGAACCGGACCCGGCCCCTGACCCTGACCCGGCCCGGACGCCTCCTCCATAGAGTGAAAAAGCTCCGGGACCACCCGCACGCGCCGACGGGTGGGCGCCGCTCCCCGCTGCCGACGGGCCGGAGAGGTTAGAAGATGGATTATGAGCGTCTTCCTGGGACACCTCCGGCGTGTGCTGCCCGGCTCGGCCAAGCGCGCCTCCGCCGCCTCCCGAGGTCCCCGCTCCGAAGATCGCCGGGAGCAGCAGGAGCACGCCCAGGCCTGGGCGAACAGGGTCCGCAAGCCGCAGCGGCTGTCGTCCCTCCTGAGCGCGCGCAGCGTGGCCGGCGAGGTGTTCCTCCTGCAGCTCGTCGTCGTGGTGCTCCTGGTCGCCGCGGCGGTGGTGGCCCTCGTGGTGCAGGCCCGCAGTGACGCCATGCTGGACGCCCGGCACCGTACGCTCGCCGCCGCCGGTACGTTCGCGGAGTCCCCCGGCATCGTCGCCGCCCTGCGCAGTCCCGACCCGAGCGCCGTGCTGCAGCCGAGCGCACAGGCGGCGCGGAAGATCGCCGGGGTGGACGGCATCAACGTGTACACGCTCGACGGGGTCACCCTCACGCACAGCGACCCGCGGCAGATCGGCAAGCGCGTGGTCGGCCCCTTCTCCAGGGCGGCGGCCGGCACGTCCTTCACCGAGACGTTCAAGGGCTCCCTGGGGCGGTCCGTGGTCTCGGTGGTGCCCGTCAAGGACGACAAGGACCGGGTCATCGCCGTGGTGGCCTCCCCCGTCACCGTCTCCAACGTGCAGAGCATGGTGAACCGGCAGCTGCCGGTCGTCATCGGCACCGCCGCCCTGGTGCTCGCCCTGTCCGCGGGCGGGACGGCCCTGGTGAGCCGCCGGCTGCTGCGCCGGACCCACGGCCTGGGGCCGACGGAGATGACCAGGATGTACGAGCACCACGACGCGGTGCTGCACGCGGTACGGGAGGGCGTGCTGATCATCGGCGGCGGCGGGCGCCTGCTGCTGGCCAACGACGAGGCACGGCGGCTCCTGGAGCTGTCGGGGGACGCGGAAGGGCGCCCCGTCACGGAGCTGGGCCTGGAGGAGGGGATCGCCACGTCGATCGCCTCGGGCCGTTCCGCCACCGACGAGCTGCACATGGCGGCCGATCGGCTGTTGGCGGTCAACATCCGGCCCACCGCCCCCTACGGGCAGGCGGGGACCGTGGTCACCCTGCGGGACACCACCGAGCTGCGGGCGCTCTCCGGCCGGGCCGAGGTGGCCCACGAGCGGCTGAAGCTGCTCTACGACGCGGGGGTGCGCATCGGTACGACCCTGGACGTGGAGCGCACCGCCGGGGAGCTGGCGGAGGTGGCGGTACCGAGGTTCGCCGACATCACCTCGGTCGACCTGCTGGACCCGGTGCTGCACGGCGACGAGCCGCCCGAGCCGGGTACCGAGATGCGTCGCACCGCCGTGGTCGCCGCGCAGAACCCGCATCCCCTGTACCAGGTCGGCGAGCTGATCCGGTTCGTCCCGACCAGCCCCATGGCGATCGGTGTGGCCGGAGAGCACGCGGTGCGGGTGGCGGACCTGCGGGCCACCCGGGACTGGATGGCCCAGGACCCCGCCCGTTCGCAGCGCATGCTGGACCAGGGCGTCCACTCCGTGATCGCCGTCCCGCTGCGGGCCCGCGGGGTGCTGCTGGGGATGGCCGGCTTCTGGCGGGTGCAGCCCTCCCCGGCGTTCGAGGAGGAGGACGTGTCCTTCGCCGAGGAGCTGACCGCCCGGGCGGCGCTGTCCATCGACAACGCCCGCCGCTTCACGCGCGAGCACACCATGGCCGTCACGCTGCAGCGCAGCCTGCTGCCCCGGGGCGTACCGGACCAGTCCGCGGTCGAGGTCGCCCACCGCTACCTGCCCGCCCAGGCGGGGGTGGGCGGGGACTGGTTCGACGTCATCCCGCTGCCCGGCGCCCGGGTGGCGCTGGTGGTCGGCGATGTCGTCGGGCACGGCCTGCACGCCGCCGCCACCATGGGCCGGCTGCGCACGGCCATGCACAACTTCTCGACGCTCGACCTGCCCGCGGACGAGCTCCTGAGCCACCTGGACGAGCTGGTCGCCCACATCGACACCGACGAGGGGGCCGGTGAGCAGGAATGGCAGGGCCTGACCGGCGCCACCTGCCTGTGCGCCGTCTACGACTCCGTATCCGGGCAGGTCACCGCCGCGACCGCCGGCCACCCCGGTCTCGCCGTCGTCGACCCCGACGGGACGGTGTCCTTCCCCGAGCTCCCGGTCTCGCCGCCGCTGGGCCTGGGCGCCGGCATGCCCATGGAGACCGCGACGGTGACCGTGCCCGAGGGGGCCCAGCTGGTGCTCTTCACCGACGGGCTGCTGGAGAACCGCGACCGGGACGTCGACGCCGCCCTGGCGGCGCTGGGCGCGGCCCTGTCCGGACCCCCCGGGACCCCGGAGGAGACCTGCGCCGCGGTGATCGGCGCGATGCTGCCCAGCGGGCAGAGCGACGACATCGCCCTGCTGGTGGCCCGCACCCGGCGGCTGGATCCGGACCGGATCGCCGAGTGGGAGGTGCGGTCCGATCCGGCGGCCGTCTCCCCGGTGCGCAATGCCTGTGCCCGCCGGCTGGCCGAGTGGGGCCTGGAGGACATCGCCTTCACCACGGAACTCATCCTCAGTGAGCTGATCACCAACGCCGTGCGCTACGGATCGCAGCCCATCCGGGTGAGGCTGCTCCACGACCGCAGCCTGGTCTGCGAGGTGTCCGACGGGTCCAGCACCTCGCCGCACCTGCGCCGCGCCGAGGAAACCGACGAGGGCGGGCGCGGCCTGTTCCTGGTCGCCCAGTTCGCCGAGCGGTGGGGCACCCGCTACACCGCCCGCGGCAAGATCATCTGGAGTGAGCAGGCGCTCCACGCGGAGCCCTCCACGGACGGGGAGGACCTGGGGGCGGCGCTGCTCGCGGCCTGGGACGACGAGCCGTTCTGAGCCCGTTCCGCGGCGGTTTCCGGGGCGGAACGGGGGCAAGCCCGGGCCGCTGCGGTATGTCGGCCGGAGGACGGGTGGCGGCGCGACCCGCCGGGACTGCGCTGTCGCGGCAGACGCACGTACGCTGGCCTGGATCAGTACGTGCCGCCCGTTATGGAGCCTTTGTGCCCGCACCTCGTCTCCGGACAGCCGCCGTCGCCGCCGGCCTCGCCCTCGCCGCGGGGCCCCTCGGCGCCTGCGGAGACAGGCCCCCCGAACCACCCAGCGCGCCCGCGGTGGCCACCTCCGCCGCGGACGCGGGCGGTATGGCGGCCCTGACCGCTGCGGCCAGGAAGGAGGGGGCGCTCAACACCATCGCGCTCCCGAGCGACTGGGCCAACTACGGCGCGCTGATCGACGGCTTCGAGAAGAAGTACGGGATCGAGGTCGCCGTGGAGAACCCGGACGGCTCCAGCCAGGACGAGATCGACGCCCTCAAGGAGCACAGGCGCGACGGGACCGCCCCCGACGTGATCGACGTGGGCGGCACCTTCGCGCCGGGCGCGGCCCGCCAGGGCCTGCTCACCCCGTACGAGGTGGCCCCGTGGGACGACATCCCCGATGAGCAGAAGGACCCGCGGGCCCGCTGGTACAACAACTACGGCGGCTACGTCTCGATCGGCTGCGACGCCAAGCGCGTCAAGACCTGCCCCGCGACCTTCGCCGACCTGCGCAGGCCCGAGTACAAGGGTCAGGTGTCACTCAACGGCAACCCCACCAAGTCGGGCTCCGCCTTCGCCGGGGTGTACGCGGCTGCCCTGGCGAACGGGGGCTCCTTCGACAACATCCAGCCCGGCATCGACTTCTTCGCCGAGCTCAGCAGGAACGGCAACTTCATCCCGGTCGAGTCCACCCCGGCCACGATCGAGAACGGGCAGACCCCGATCAGCATCGACTGGGACTTCCTCAACCTCGCCTATGCCGACGCGTTCCGCAGGAAGGGCGCGGACGTGGACTGGCGGACGTCCATCCCCTTCGACGGCAGTTTCGCCCAGTACTACGCGCAGGGGATCAACAAGGACGCGCCGCACCCCGCGGCGGCGCGGCTGTGGCAGGAGTACCTCTTCAGCCCGGAGGGCCAGAACCTCCGGCTCGGGGCGTACGCGCGCCCCGTCCTCATGGAGTCCATGGAGGAGAACGGCACCCTCGACAAGAGCCTGGCGGAGCAGCTGCCCACCGTCGAGGGCACACCGACGTTCCCGACCGAGGAGCAGCAGGCGAAGGCGGGCAGGACCGTCGACCGGAAGTGGGCCGGGGCCGTCGCGGGCTGAGGGCCGGACACGGACCGAACGGAGGGGGCGGGCAAGCGAGTGAGCGGGCGGGGGCGGGGGTCAACACCGGCGGCGGTCCGGCCAGATGCCCTCGTGTTCCAGTCCATCGCCCGAGAGGGTGTCGAGCAGCCGCTCGCGCGCGTACACCCGGGTGAGTTCGGGGAACTCGTAGTGGGTCCCGCCGTCCTCCCACCGGACGATGTTGATCAGGTGGCTGTCGACGAAGCGCTGGAGCAGGTGCTCCACGCTGCGGCTGTCGCTGCCGAGGAGCTCGACGACGGAGTCTGCGGTGAACCGCCTGGGCGGGAGGATGCTCAGCAGCCGGAAGACGCTCTGCTCCACGCGGCCGAGCCCTTCGTAGCTGAAGTCGTACCGCGAGCGCACGTCGAGTTCCCCGAGGCGGAGCTCGTCCAGCAGCTTCTCGGAACAGTTCAGCTGGGTGGCTAAGCCGGACAGGGTGAGCCCCGGACTGCCGCTGAGGCGCCCCCCGATGCACCGCACGGCCAGGGGATGTCCGCCGACGGTCTCCATCAGCTGGTTGGCGGCGTTGCGCTCGCGCCTGACCCGGGCGGATCCGATGATGCGGGCGAGCAGCTCGCGGCCCTCGGCGGTGTCCATGGCGTCGAGGTTGACGTTCCAGGCGCCGCCCAGGCCGTGCAGGCGCCTGCGGCTCGTGATGACGACGGAGCACTCCGGGTCGCCGGGGAGCAGCGAGCGTACGTCGGCCAGCGAGGACACGTCGTCCAGCAGGATCAGCAGGCGCCGGCCGACCGTGGTGGAGCGGAACAGCTTGGACCGTTCCTCCAGGTCCGCCGGGATCTCGGATTCCGCGACGCCCAGGGCCCGCAGGAAACCGTGGAGCACTTCCGAGGGGTCCGTGCCCCTGCCGGTGGAGCCGCGCAGGTCCGCGTAGAGCTGTCCGCCCTCGAAGAGCGGCCGGACGGTGTGGGACATGTGCACGGCTAGCGCGCTCTTGCCCACGCCCGGCATGCCGCTGATGACCGCGACGGCCGGGGCCGTGGGGGGACGGTCGCGCTCCCCCATCCCGGCCAGGAGGGCGGGGGCCCGGTCGACGATGGACTCCCTGCCGGTGAAGTCGGCGATGTCCGGCGGGAGCTGGGCGGGTGCGGGGACGCCGGGTGCGGCGGCGGGCCGGAGTGCGGCGGCGGGCCGGAGTGCGGCGGCGGGCCGGAGTGCGGCGGCGGGCCGGAGTGCGGCGGGCCGGGGTCCTGCCACTGGCCGAGGTGCGGGGGCCGCCGGCGGCTCTTCCGGCTCGGGGTGCCCGGCCGGGCCCCGGTCGGGCTCGACCAGGACGGGCTGCTGGTGGCGTTCGTACAGCACGCCCCCGGTCGCCTCGGACAACAGCGCCTGGTGGAGCGCCCGGAGCTCCTTGCCCGGTTCGAGGCCGAGATTGTCGATCATGCTGCGCCGCAGCACCTGATAGACCTCGAGCGCCTCGTGGCGCCGACCGGAGCGGTGGAGGGCGATCATCAGGGAGGCGTGCACGTTCTCGTGGAGAGGACGGCTGAGCACGAGCGACTTGAGCTCGCTGATCAGCTCCTGGTGGCGTCCCACCTGGAGATCGGCCTCGATCCGCAGGTCGAGGGTGCGCTCCCGGAACTCCTCGAGCCGTGTCACGTACGAGGACAGCAGACCGCCCGGCACGACGTCGACCAGCGCTGAGCCGCGCCAGAGCGCGAGTGAACGGCGGAGTGCCTCGGCCGCCCCCGCCGGGTCCCCGTTCTTCAGCAGCGACTTTCCCTCACCGGCTTCCGTTTCGAATCGGTGGAGGTCGACGGACCGGTCGGGAATGGTCAGGGTGTATCCCCCGGGCCGGGTGAAGAGAATTTCCTCCGAATTTCGCGCGGTGAGAATCTTCCGGAGTTTGTAGATATAGGTTTGCAGTGTGGTCATCGCACTTGCGGGAGGATCGCTCTCCCACAGTTCGTCGATAAGCTCAGAGGTCTGCACCAGGGTGTTTCTCCTCATGAGGAGAAGGGCTATCACCTGGCGCGGCTTGGGTGCGGTGGGCACGACATTGCGCGGACCATCGAGAATCTCCAATGGGCCGAGCATCCGGAAGTCCATCTCATGTCCCCCGTTCAGTGATGCTGTGACACTGCGTGTTCACAAGAGGGTTGGGGGCCGCCCGGTCGTCGTAAGGGTCACGAAGCGACTCCTCCCCTGACTTTGCACTAAGTTAACTCTTCCTTTAAGGCGGGGCAAGGCCATATGCCACCGTCCTGGGCCCATCTCGCCGGGGCAACACCGGCGACCTGCACACCCGTCGATCCGAAACGGCCGAGGATTAAACGGAATAGGATCTTCCGAGACGTGCCGACCCTCGGGCGTCTTGACGGCGTCTTGATTCCGCTTCGAATTCACGCCAATGAACCACGGAAATGCGCCTGTTCCTTTCGGCGCGCACAACCGTCGGTGTGCGGCGGTGACAGGACGCGTGCGGTGCCGGCTCCGGAGCCTCGTCGCACCGGCGCCCCGCTCCCGCTGGAAGCCGCCACGATCCTGGCTCGACCCCGTCGGGAGGGGTCCGCTCTGCGAACGGATACGGGCGCGTGGGGGGCGTCATGACGACAACCATCGGGCGTCACCCTCGAAGAACGATCGAACCCCCGGCCGCAGCGCCCGCGCCGGTTCAGGGAGATTCGAGGTCGTTGCTGGCAGCCCGCACTGTACTGGGCCCTGCGCGCCGTCGACGGCCCCACCTCCACGGGAGCATCCGCGGACACCGGTACGGCCACCCTCCTCGACGCCGCGGACGCGGAAGACCGCCGAGTACGCAAGCCGACCCTGTCCTCCCGGCGCAAAGGAATCCCAGGTGAACAGAATCGCCCTCCCGCTCCCTTCCCCGACCGCCCTCCGCACGCTCCAGGGCCGGCTCGCGCGCTCGGCCCTCACCGAGGAGAGCCGGATCCGCCAACCGGCCCCGTTCGCGGCGTGGTTCGCCGACGCCCGCGAACGGTCCGGCCTCCGGGTCGACCGGGTGGACCTCGACGGCCTGGAGAACTGGGAGCGGGATCCGCGCACCGGAGCGCTGCGGCACTCCAGCGGCGGCTTCTTCGCCATCGACGGGCTGGACGTGCGCTTCCCCTCCGGCCCCGTACCCCACTGGCAGCAGCCGATCATCCACCAGCCGGAGGTCGGCGTACTGGGCCTGCTGGCCAAGGAGTTCGACGGGGTGCTGCATTTCCTCATGCAGGCCAAGGTCGAGCCGGGCAACAGGAACCATCTGCAGCTCTCCCCCACCGTGCAGGCCACCCGCAGCAATTACCTGCGGCTGCACAAGGGGCGCGCCGTCCCCTATCTGGGGTACTTCCAGGAAAGGACGCGCCACCGCGTCGTCGCCGACGTGCTCCAGTCGGAACAGGGCGCGTGGTTCTACCGCAAGCGCAACCGGAACATCGTCATCGAGGTCACCGAGGACATCGCCGTCGAGGAGGACTTCCGCTGGATGACCCTCGGCGAGATCCACCGGCTGCTGGCCGTCGAGGACATCGTCAACATGGACACGCGCACCACCCTGTCCTGCCTGCCCCTGGCCGGCGGAGGCCTCGACGTCCTGCTGGGCACCGGCGACGCGTTCCGGGACGCCCTGGCCCGCTCGTGCGCCGGGGAGCCGGGCGGGGTGCACGGCGTGGACGAGCTCCAGAGCTGGATCACCGAGCACCGCGCCCAGAACGACCTCACCACCCGCCCGGTACCGCTGGTCGAGCTGCGCGACTGGCACAGCTCGCCGGAACGGGTCTCCCACACCAGCGGACGGTTCTTCTCCGTGATCGGGGTGAAGGTCTCCGCGGGCACGCGCGAGGTCCGCGGCTGGTCCCAGCCCATGCTGGAGCCGCACGGCACCGGGGTGATCGCCGTGCTGGTCAAGCAGATCGACGGGGTGCTCCACATCCTGCTGCGGGCCAGCGTGGAGCCGGGATACGTGGACGGGGTCGAGCTCTCCCCCACCGTGCAGTTCACCCCCGAGAGCGTCCCGCCGGGCGGGGCCCTGCCCCGCTTCGTCGACGACGTGCTGTCGGCGCCGCCGGAGCGGACCAGGTTCGCCTGCCTGCTGTCCGAGGAGGGCGGCCGTTTCCACCACGCCCTGAACCGCTACCTGGTCGTCGAGGCGGAGGGCGACGCCGAGTCCATGGAGGACCGGGACTTCCGCTGGGTGACCCTGGACGAGCTCAGCACCCTGCTGCGGCACAGCCACTACCTCAACGTGCAGGCCCGCACCCTGGTGGCCTGTCTGCACAGCCTGCTGGCGCCGCGGCGGCCCGGCGGCGGGGCGCTGGTCCTGTGAGCGGGTGAACCGGCCGGACGAGCGACGCGTGGGGGCGGCCCACCGGATTCCCGGTGGGCCGCCCCCACGCGTCGTACCGCCGCCGGTCAGGCCGGGCGCAGGGCCCGGTCGATCGCCAGGCACTCGGCGTAGTCGGGCAGCAGGCCGTCCGACGCGGCCTTCTCCAGGGTGGGCGCCGCGAGGTCGCGCTCGGACAGGACGGGCTCGATGTCGCCGGGGATGGGCAGGGCGAGGTCCGGGTCGAGGATCGACAGCGCCAGCTCGTGCTCCGGGACGTACTCCCCGGAGAGCAGGTAGGACACCACGGTGTCGTCCTCCAGCGCGACGAAGCCGTGGGCCACGCCGACCGGGAAGTACACGGAGCGGAAGACCTCGGTGTCCAGCAGTACGGCGTCCCACTTCCCGAAGGTGGGCGACCCGACCCGGACGTCCACCGCTATGTCGAGCGTCCTGCCGCGCGCGCAGTACACGTACTTGGCACAGCCCGGCGGTGTCAGGGTGTAGTGCAGTCCGCGCACCACGCCCTTCCGCGACCTGCTGTGATTGGTCTGGGCCACGCGGAACAGCGTGTGACCGCCGGTGGCGTCGGAGAACGCCGACTCCTGGTAGGGCGACAGGAAAATTCCACGCTCGTCGTCGAAAACGCGCGGGGTGAATTCGATTGCGCCCTCGACGGAGAGTTTCCGCGACTCCATGGAGGAAACCATGCCGGACTCCCATTCAATGCAGTGATGTGCGGTCTGTGGTCCGTGGCCCGTGAGCGCCTGGGTCCCGTGTCCGGCGTGCCAGGATCGGGGGTCTCCACCGGGCCCTCGTGCTGCTGACGATGATGGCCGCGGGGTCTCGTGCGCGCCTCAACGACGGCTGGACGGCGCGAGCCCCGGCCCGGACCTCGACCGGGCCCGGTCCATCTGCCCTCGAGTGCTTGCGCAGGTGCCGGCCGGACGATGGTGGGCCGGACACGCCGACCACTCCTGGGAGCGACGCACGTGGACAAGACAACGTACAAGGCCCATGTCACGGCCGCCTTCGACCGCGCCGCCGGGTCCTACGACCGGATGGGGGTCACCTTCTTCACCCCCATGGGGCGGCGCCTCGTCGAACGGGCCGCGCCGCGGCCCGGGCAGCGCGTGCTGGACGTCGGCTGCGGGCGGGGGGCGTGCCTGTTCCACGCCGCCGCGCTCGTCGGCGCCGGGGGCCGCGTCCTCGGCATCGACATCGCGCCGGCCATGATCGAGGAGGCGCGCAAGGAGGCGGCCGACCTGGGCGTCGCCAACGTCGAACTGCGCGTGATGGACGGGGAGTTCCCCGACCTGCCGACCCGTTCCTTCGACGTCGTCACCGGCAGCTACAGCCTGATCTTCTTCCCGGACGCCCGGGCCGCCCTGCCGCGCTACGCCGAGCTGCTCGCCGACGGCGGGCGCATCGCCTTCACGAGCCCGGTGTTCACCGACGACACCTTCCCCTTCCTCCCGCCCGTCTTCACCGAGCTCATCCCGCGCTCGCTCCTGGAGAACCTGCCGCCGCAGTGGCGGCCGGAGGAACTCCAGAAGCGCTTCAACAGCTGGCTGGCGGAGGAGGCCGACCTGCGCCGGGCCCTGGAGTCCGCGGGGTTCCACGAGGTGGAGATCACCGACGAACCGGTCGACCTCGTGGCCCCGTCCGGCGAGGCGTGGGTGGCGTGGTCCCACACCCAGGGCATGCGCCTGCTGTGGGAGCACCTGCCCGACGACGACCGGGAGCGGCTGCGGGTCCGGCTCACCGGGGCGCTGGACGAGATGCGCCACGACGGCGGACCCCTGTCGATCGACACGCCGGTGCGCTACGTCACGGCGACGGTGGCCCGTTGACCTCGCGCACCCGGGCGGCGGCCGTCGGCGGTACCGGGCGGGTGGCCCTGGCCAGCAGCGCCTCGGCGGGCCCGCGCCGGCCCCTTCGGCCCAGCAGGTCGGCGAGCAGCACACCGGTGCCCCATGCGCCGAGGGCGACGAGTGCGGAGCCGAGCACGCCCACGCGGTCGCCGAGCCCGAAGGCGTACGGGGCGAACAGCACGAGCCAGACGACCGACTGCCAGATGTAGGCACTCATCGAACGCCGGCCGCACGCGGCGACCGCGGTGACGGCCCTGCTCCGCCGGCCCTTCAGACGCAGCGCGAGCAGGGCCACCGCCGCGGCGAGGCCGCAGCCTCCCGCGTACCCGGTCAGGACGTGCAGTGCGCTGAGCTCCCAGGTCACGTCGGAGGGTGCGGTGCTCCACAGACCGGAGGTGACCAGCGCCAGCGGAAGGCCTCCGGCGACGCTCAGGGCGGTGCCCGTCACCGCGACCCTGCGCAGCAGGACCCGGTGGCGGCCCGGCTCCTCCAGGATCCGCTGCCGGGCCGCGTGCGCACCGATGAGGAACGGGCCGAGCGACATGGCGGCGAACAGCGGTGTGGTGATCACCCAGGTGCCGATGCGGTACGCCGCGTCGGACACCGGGTCGGCGGCGAGGAACATCGCCGCCGCGGTGTCGTCCGGGTCGCCGGAGACGCCCGCGGCCAGCATGCTCGCGTACAGCAGCGTCCCCACGACGACACCGGCGCCCGCCACCGTGAACAGGATGCGGTCACGGGCGCCGGTCAGGCCGACGGCGACCAGGGCGAGCAGTCCGTAGGCACCCAGTACGTCCCCGGCGAACAGCAGCAGCGCGTGGACGGCGCCGAACAGCAGCAGCCGGCGGGCGCGTCGCCGCAGCACCCCGCGCGCACCGGGTCCGTCCCGTCCCCGTTCCCTCTCGCGCGCGAGGATCCGGCCCGTGCCGTAGCCGAACAGCAGGGCGAACATGGGGAAGCTGCGGCTGTCGGCCAGCACCGTGAGCACCCCCGCCGTGGCTGCGTCCGCGGGTGAGCCGGCGACCGGCGGATAGCCCCGGATCACGGCGGCGCTCCCGCTGACGAACATGTGCGCGTGCACCAGGGCGACGATCAGCAGCATCAGGCCCCGGGCGAGATCGGGGGCGAGGGCGCGGTCCGCCGTCGCCCCGGATCCGGACGGACGCCGGGCGCCGTCGCTCATCGGCCCTTCCTCCCCGCCATGTCAGTCCCGCTCCGCCAGCACCAGGTGGACGCTGCCGCCGACGTAGACCCCCCACTGGGAGACCGTGGCGTGGAAACCGAGTCCGGACAGCCGTGAGACGACCCGGCCGAGGCGGCCGTCGATGTCGTGGACCTCGAGGAGGACCCGCCTGATGCGGGACCAGCAGGCCTGGTCGATGCCGTCGAGGACGTCGAGTTCACCGCGTTCGACATCGATCTTGAGCAGGCCCACCCGGTCGACGTCGTGCTCCGCCATGACGGCGGCCAGGGTGGTCACCTCGACCGTGACCCGCTGGCTCACGTTGAAGGTGCGCCGCACGACCTCCCTGGTCCGCTCGTCGGCGCCGATGTTGTCGAGGTGCGCTTCGAGGTTGCGGGCGTCGTCCTCGGCGTCGTCGTACAGGGTCGAGGCGGAGGCCACGTAGGGCCGGTAGGTCAGTTCGGACGTGCCGGGTTGGGCTCCCAGCGCCTGCCGGAAGGCGGTCGCCCCCGGCACGTGGCGGGCGAGGTTGTCCTCCAGGCAGGTGTAGGCCTTCGGGGCGGGTTCGAAGGCGAGCACGCGGCTCTCGGGGGCCAGCCCGCCGAACAGCAGGGACGCCAGCCCGATGTGGGCGCCCACGTCGATGACGGCCTCGCCGGGGCGGAGGCCCTCGGCCGCCTTGCGGTAGGGGGCGGCGCTGCTGATCTCCTCCCAGAGGGTGTGCGCCTCCGCTTCCTGCACCGCCGACAGCACGCGGCCGTCGGGCAGTTCGCAGCGGGAGACGGGAAGGTCGGTGGGCAGTTCGTCGGGGAGATCCCACGGATTCGGCATGGCATCGAATCTGCGGGACCGGTCTCGAGGAGCGCACGAGGAGCACTGGTCCACCGGCTGCCGGGCCGGTGGACCGGTCATCAGCGGCGCCGGTGCTTCCTGGTCATCTCCTCGAGGACCGGCACTACGTCATTGGGCGTCGGCATGGCGCGGATCTCGTCACGGAGCGCGCCGGCCCGTTCGGTGTAGGAGGGCTCGTCGAGCAGCCGCAGGATCTTCTCGCGGAGCACCTCGGCGGTCAGGTCGCGGGCGGAGACGGCGAGGGTGGTGCCGGACTTCTCGTACTCCTCGCCCATGTCCTCGCTCACCCACTCGTAGCCGACGATGACGACCTGGGGGACGCCGTGCAGGTCCGCGGTGGCCTTCGTCTGGTAGCCGGCGTGGTGCACGATGACCGAGCACGACGGCGCCAGTTCGTTCAGCGGGACGAAGTCGGTGGTGCGGATGTTGTCCGGCAGGTCGGGCAGGGCGCCGCGCTGTGCCGGGTCGAGGGCGGCGATGATCTCGACGTCGAGTCCGGCCAGGCTCCGGAAGAGGGCCGCGAGGGTCTCGCCCAGCCGGAACCGCTCGGACTCCTCGCTGGTGATGGACGTACCGAGGGTGATGCACACCCGGCGGCGCTGCACCGGTTCGCCCAGCCACCCGGGCACCACGCAACGCCCGTTGTAGGGGACGTAGCGCATCGGGACGGTCGGCAGGTCGAGCTCCTGGCGCAGGCTCGCGGGGCGGGTGTCGACGACCCATTGGCCGGTCAGCATGGTCTCCTCGAACCGCCGGTCGCTGCCGAGGCGTTCGAGGGTCCAGTCGAGCCACTCGGCGGTCGGGTCCTCGCGCAGCGGCTCGGGCTGCCGGTCGCGGTGGCGTACGAAGTGGCCGCGGGTGACCATCTGGAGGGCGAGCTCGGGCCCGGACACCAGGCGGGCGTGGGCGGCGCCGGTCGCGGCGGCGACGACGGCCCCGGCGATCGAGAAGCTCTCCCAGACGACGAGGTCGGGCTGCCAGCTGCGGGCGGCCGCGACGAGCTGGTCGATCTGCGCGTCGTTGTTGAGCGGCTGGTAGAGGGCGGGGACGACCATGTTCTCGTAGGAGAGGTGGTCCTCCCAGGTCGCCTTGGAGGGGTCCTGCTTGCTGGTGCCGATCTCGTTGAAGAGGGAGATCGCCTCCTTCTGGAAGCCGTCGAGCTGTTCCCAGAGGGTGGGCGACCGGATCGGCACGGCGGTCAGGCCGGTCTGGGTGACGGTGTCGACGAGGCTTTCGTTGCAGGCCGCCCGCACCTCGTGGCCCGCGGTGCGCAGGGCCCAGGCCAGCGGGACCATCTGCTGGAAGTGGTTGCCCTCGATCGACGTGAACAGGACTCTCATCGCCGGGTTCCTTTCTGTGGGCGCCGGTCAGCCGGTGGTGAGCGGGCAGCCGAGCAGGTGTCCCGTCACGGGTGAGCGGCGGCTGCGCAGGTGGCCGGCCGAGCGGCGCGGGCGCGGGCCGGCGGCCACCAGTGTGCGCAGGACCGCTTCGGCCTGGGCGCGGGCGAACGGCAGGGTCACCCGGTGGTGGAGGGCGGGGAGCAGTGCTTCGGCCGGGCGGCCGGTGACGAACCGGTCGGGTTCGTCGAAGGCTTCGGGGTCGCGGTTCGCCGCGGCGACGAGCACCACCACGCGCTCGCCCGCCCGCACGTGCTGTCCGGCGAACTCGGCGTCGGCGAGGGCGACCGCCGGCTGGATCCGTACCGGGGGGTCGTGGCGCAGGACCTCGGCCACGACGAGGGCCGCGTGCCCGGGGTCCCCGGCGACGCGCGACCACTCCTCGGGGCGGTCCACCACCGCCAGCACGGAGCCGGCGATCAGGGTCGCCGCGGTGCGCACCCCGGCGGTGGCCAGCAGGACCGCGGTCTCGTGCGGTCCGGACCCCGGTCCGGCCCCGGGGCCTGCTTCGGGGCCGGCCAGGAGCTCGCGCAGCCGGCCGACGGCGGCCGCCGCCCGACGGGTCGCGTCCAGCCGCTGCGGGCACAGGAGGCCGTCGAGGACGACCCCGGCGGCGGTGCAGGCCCGGGCCAGTTCCCGGCGGTCCGTGCCGTCCGGCGCGAGGGCCGCGGCGAGCAGGTCGGTGGGAACGGCCTCCGCGAGGTCGGTGACCAGGTCGAAGTCCGCGCCCAGCGCGCCGACCACCCGCTCGGCCACCGCCTGCACGGCGGCCGGGGTCACGGCGTCCCGCGCGTACCCGCGCAGCCGCTCGTAGTGCGCGGCGTCCCCGCCGAGCCCGGCGTCGTGCACCGGTACGTGGGCCTCGTCGTCGTCCAGGGGGCGGTGCGGCCACCCCGCGCCCAGGAGTTCCCCGGCGAGCCGGTGGTCGGCCGTCACCCAGGCGCCGGTGGTGCTGCGCCACAGCGGGCCGAGCGCGCGGATCCGCTCCTCGGCCGGACGGGGGTCCTCGGCGTGGCCGCGCAGGACGTCGGCGTAGGGATCGCCCTTGACCTGGTGCAGCCACACCTCCCCGTGGGCCCGCTGGAGCCGTCTGCCGAGCTCTGCTGTGTCCGTGCGGTTCCATGTGCCGTGCATGACGCTCACCTTCGACGGTCTCCTCTAGATGAGGGGGAACTTCTCGTTGTCCAGCGGTTCCCCGGGGGCCATGTGCGAGATGTGGGCGTCCTCGGTACCGGGCCAGTAGGTGCTGCCGTCGTCCATGTAGACGATGCCGTGGCCCATCCGGGGGTTGTCGGTCAGGTTCGCCCCGGCCATGTGGACGGTGCGGCAGTGGTGGAAGGCGATGTCACCGGCCTTCAGGGGCACGGTGATCCGCGGCTGCCAGTCGTAGTCGGGCCAGATGTCGGCGATGGGCCGGTACTCGGCGAAGCTGGTCATGTGGACCTGCCGGTGGTCGGCGTCGCGCAGGTGGGATCCGGGCACGTAGCTGAGGCAGCCGCTCTCGGCCGGTACGTCGACCAGCGCGACCCACGCGGTGAGCGTCCGGTCGATGCCGTGCAGCGGGAGGCCCGTCTCGTCGTCGTGGACGAGCGTGGGCAGCGTGTTCAGGGTCTCCCGGCCGGACTTGAGGAGGATGTCGGTGCTGTAGAGGCGCAAGGGGCCGCCGGCGAGCCGCTTGGCCATGCCGGTGATCGCCGGGTGCAGCGCGAGGTCGCGCAGCGCCTCGTGCTTGAGCCAGGCCTGGGCGACGAAGTGCACCTGCACCTCGTCCTCGCCGGCGCCCCAGATCTCCGGCCCGTGCTGGGCGACCACCTCCTCGGAGGCGGCCCTGAACCGTTCGACCTCGGAGGCGGTGAGGACCTGGGGAATGCGGACGAAACCGTTCTCCTGGTAGTGGCGGCGGGCCTCGTCGGTGAGGACGTCGGCCGTGACCGGGGCGCTTCGGGCCGTCATGGCGTGTTCGCTCCTTCGTCGTGGTGGTGGGGTGCGGGCGGTCCCGGTCAGCGGGACAGGACCCTGGTGAGCGCGTCGCGCAGGGCGGCGGCCGGGTCGTCGGGGCGGGTGGCGGTGCGCCAGGCGACGATGCCGTCGGGCCGGACGAGGCTGGCGCCGCGGGTGCCGATGCCGAACCGTTCGGCGAGTTCGCCGTCGGGGTCGTCGAGACCGGTGGCCGGGCCGTGGACCTCGACGGGGACGCCGAGTTCCTGGCTCGCGCCGCGGGCCCAGCCGGTCCAGCCGGCGCCGTCCGCACCGGTCATGAGCAGCCAGCCGGAGCCGAAGAGGTCCACGGTGGAGATCCGCCTCCCCGCCCTGCGCACCCACACGTGCGGCATCCGGAATCCGGGTCTTCCGGTGGGCCGGGCCGGGGACTCGACCCGGGCGGGGTCGTCGTCGTCGATGAGGACGGCGTCCGAGCGGTAGCGGAAGCCGAGGATCACCTCGGCGTAGCCGACGGGCTCCGCCATCCGGTCCTGCAGGTGCGGGGCGAGCCGGGAGGCGTAGAGGGACATGGATTCGTCCATCACGAGCCGGGCCACGAGGCTGCGCTCGGGCTCGTAGCTGTCCAGCAGTCCGGGGCCGGCCTGGCCGGTGAGTACGGCGGACAGCTTCCAGGCCAGGTCGTACCCGTCGCCGATGGCCGTGTTGCCGCCGAGCCCGCCGGTGGGGGGAACGACCTTGGCCGAGTCCCCGACCAGGAACACCCTTCCGGCGCGCCAGCGTTCGGCGATGCGGGCCGCCATCTCCCAGCGCTGGACGTCCAGCACCTTGGGCTCCAGGTCCGGTGCGTCCAGGCCGGTGCGGATCAGGTCGAGGCAGCGGTCGGGGGTGAAGTCCTCGGCGGACTCGCCGCGTTCGGGGTCGTACTCGACCAGGAAGGTGTGCCGCTCGGGGCGGTCACTGCCGATGAAGATGCCGCTGAAGGCGGGGTTGCGCAGGTAGTACAGCCCGGACATGTCCGAGGTGAGCACCTCGGACAGGTCGGCTTCGAAGATCATGCCGACCACGTGGGACAGCGAGCCGTGGCCCCGGCGGGCGATGCCGAGCCCTTCCCTGATGGGGCTGCGGTCGCCGTCCGCGGCCACCAGGTAGCGCGCCCGCACGGTGGTCCGCGTCCCGCTCTCACGGTCGCGGAGCACCGCGGTCACCCCGTCCGCGTCCTGTTCGTAGGAGACCAGCGCGGCGGCGAACCGGATCTGCGCCCCGTCCCGGCGGGCCCGGTCCAGCATCAGGGGCTCCAGCTGGTCCTGCCAGGCCAGCGCCCACGCCATGGGGGAACAGGGTGCGGTCGTGGCGACGAGGTTGTCGAAGCCCTCCTCGAAGGTGCCGAGCACTTCGCCGCGCACGGTCTCGGCGACCCGGGTCGTGAAGTGGCCCTTGGCTCCGCGGTGGTCGGTGGCGTCCTGTACCTGCTCGGCGATTCCGCCGAGCCGCAGCAGCTCCATGGTGCGCGGGTTCTGGCCGATCGCTCTGGGGTGGATCGACGTCGTCGGATGCTTCTCGGCCATGAGCACCGGCACGCCCCGGCGGGCGAGGAACATCGTCGTGGACAGGCCTCCCAGGCCCGCGCCCACCACCAGTACGTCGACTTCCGTGTCAGCTGTGGCCATTGTCTACTCCCGCTTCGGTGGCGGCCGTCCTGTCGGACCTCCGTTGCCCGGGGCCGAGACTCGCCGGTGGGCTTCGAAGTTCGCTGGAGGCCCGTGGACGCGGGCTCGTGCGGGGCTGCGGGAATCCTCGAGTCCCGTACGAACGGGCACCGGCAGGGTGACCTCCCATGCGAGTGCTCTTCACGCCGTTCCCGGCGAGCACCCACGTCCACACCCAGGTACCCCTGGCGTGGGCGATGCGGGCCGCGGGACACGAGGTCCGTGTCGCCACCCGGCCGGACGTGGTCGAGGACATCAACAACGCCGGCCTGACCGCGGTCGCGGTCGGCGGGGTCCTCGACGTCGCGGCCACGATGAATCCGGAGTACACCGACGAGCCCGACGAGATACGTGACGAAGCCTGGCTGGACGTCCTCGACATCAGCGAGACCCGGCCGGAGAAGCTGACGCTTCCCTATGTCCACGGGGTCCTCACCGCGTGGACCTCGTTCGTCTACCAGAACACCCTGCCGGACGACACCACCGGGGAACTGATCGACTTCGCCCGTTCCTGGCGGCCCGACCTGGTCGTCTGGGACACCATGTACTACCCCGGCGCGCTCGCGGCGCGCATCAGCGGCGCGGCGCACGCGCGGCTGATGTTCGGGCTGGACCTGGTCGGGCTGATGCGCCAGCACTACCGGCGGGGGCTGGCCGGACTCCCGCCGGCGCTGCGGGAGGATCCACTGGAGGAGTGGATGGACCGGACCCTGCGGCGGTACGGCCGGGAGTTCTCCGAGGACCTGGTCGTGGGGCAGTGGACCATCGATCCCGTTCCGCCGTCGCTGCGGCTGCCGGTCGACCTGCCGTCGGTGCCGGTGCGCTACGTGCCGTACAACGGCGAGGCGCAGGTCCCGGACTGGCTGCGGGAGCCGCCGCCCCGCCGGCCCCGTGTCTGCCTGACCCTCGGCAGGTCGTTCCGCGAGGTGGTCGGCGCCGACCGGACGTCGGTCGGCGACCTGCTGGAGGCGGTGGCGGACCTGGACGTGGACGTGGTCGCGACGTTCACCGCGGACCAGCTCGATCCGGGCCGGCGCGTACCGGACAACGTGCGGGTCGTCGACTTCGCCCCGCTGGACGCGCTGCTGCGAACCAGCGCGGCGATCGTGCACCACGGGGGTTCGGGCACGCTCCAGACCGCGCTGGCGCACGGCGTGCCGCAGGTGATCGTGCCGGCCAAGATGTGGTGCAACGTCCCCAAGGCGCACCGGGTGCGCGACGCGGGCGCCGGGCTGTGCATCGATCCGGAGGAGCTGACGCCGCAGGGGCTGCGTGCCGCCCTGGTCCGGGTGCTGGAGGAGCCGTCGTTCCGTGCCGCCGCCGAGCGGCTCCGCCGGGAGATCGTCGCCACACCGTCGCCCGCCGACATCGTCCCGGTCCTGGAGCGGCTCACCGCCGAACACCGGACCGACTGGTGCTGAGGCCGGAAAGGTTTGCCGGGCGCCGCGACACGGTGAACCTTTCCGGTCACAGCACTAGAGAGGTCGCGTGCACCGCGGCCGTCGGGTGTCCGTGCCCCGACGGCCGCGGTGTGCTGCCGCCTACGCGGGCGGCGTGCTCCCGATCCGGGGGAACGGGGTGGTCGAGAAGATCACCTCGACCGGTACCTCGAAGTACTCCGCGATCCTCAGGGCGAGGTGCAGGCTGGGGCTGTACTCGCCGCGCTCCAGGTAGCCCACCGTCTGGTAGTGCACCCCGAGGGCGTCGGCGAGCTGCCTGCGCGTGATGGCCCGCTCGACCCGCAGCACGGCGATGCGGTTGTGCACCGTCTCGTTCGCGGCGCCGCCGCGCGGACGGCCCTGCTCGCCGGTCGAACGCCAGCCCGCCGCGGGCGTGTCGGTGCCGGCGCCGGACCGCGGGGCCACCGCTCCTGTCTCCGGCTCCGCCGCCGACGTGCCCCGGCGTGCCGACGCGCGCTTGCCGCCGGTTTCCTTGTCACCCAACGCGCTTCAATGCCTCCTGTTGTCGGGCCTCGACCTTCGAACCCGTCTCGCCGCGCACCGTACGGCCCAGGACCCTCGGTGCGATCACCAGCGCGACGACGGCCCAGGCGAGCAGCACGACCGCGGTCATGGGCCTGCGCCAGGAGTCGCCGAGTTCGACCGCGACCGCCGCGTCGGGCAGCAGCGCGGCGCGGGTGCCCAGGCCCACCCAGTAGACCGGGAACAGCTGCGCAATGCCCTGGAGCCAGCCCGCGAGCGAGGTGATCGGGTAGAAAATACCCGAGATCGCCATCAGGCCCATCGTCGGGAAGATCCCCCACGTGTTGGCGCCGCGCGGGTTCTTCACCATCGCGCCGATGATCAGGCCGATCGGCAGGGTGGCGAGGAGTCCGAGGGCCAGCACCCACACCAGGTTCAGCCACTTGGCGAGGTCCCCGGTCATCAGGTCGTCGAAGAGGAACACGCTGGGCACCAGGATGATGACCAGGGTGAGCAGGGTACTCAGCGCGATGCCCAGCACCCGGCCGGCGATGTAGCCGACGAGCCCCTGCGGGACGGTCCTGGCCCGCAGCAGCGTGCCGTCCTCCCGCTCGGCGGCCAGCGCGAACGCCGCTCCGCCGAGGGCCTGGAAGGCGAGCAGCCCACCGATCATGCTCGGCATGGTCAGCGTCGCCAGGGACAGGTCGGTGCCCTCCACGGTCGAGTTCCGCATGAAGAACAGCACCCCGAGGAAGACGCCCCCGAGGAAGAGGTAGTAGATGATGTCGCCCGGCGACGTCACGCTCTGCCGGAACTCGGTCCAGCCGCGGCGCAGGCCGAGCCGCACGGCGTACAGGGTGGGATTCATCGGCCTGCCTCCCGGAACGCGGCGATCGCCTCTTCGGACCGGCCGGCCTCGTGCTGGCGGACCATGGTCATGTACGTGTCCTCCAGGCTGGCCCGGCGCACCTCCAGGTCGCGGACCCGGTCGCCGTGCTGCTTGAACAGCTCATGGACGAACGTGCTGGCGTCGGGTGTGGCGTGGACGAACTGCTCGCCGCTCAGGCTCCAGCGGACCTCCGCCTTGCCCGACGTCTGCCGGGCGAGCTGGTCGGCGCTGCCGTCCGCGACGATCTGGCCCCCGGCGAGGATCAGGATGCGGTCGGACAGCTTCTCGGCCTCGTCCAGGTCGTGCGTGGTGAGCAGGATCGTGGTGTCCTCCAGGTCGGAGAGCCGGTGCACCACGTCGTGGAAGTCGCGGCGCGCCTTGGGGTCGAACCCGACAGTGGGCTCGTCCAGGAACAGCACCTCCGGGCGGCCCACGATGCCGATCGCGACGTCGAGCCGGCGGCGCTGGCCGCCCGACAGGGACCCGATCTTCTGGTCCGCCTGCTCCTCCAGGCCGACCATGGAGATCAGCTCGTCCACGTCGCGCGGGCGCGGCCGCTGGGCCGTGGAGTAGGGCCGGTAGAAGTCCCCCAGCTGGGCCAGCAGTTCCCGGACCTTCCACTTGCCGTGGTCGCGCCACGACTGGAGTACGACGCCCAGCCTGGCGCGCCACTCCTCGTCGCCCTTGGCCGGATCGACGCCGAGCACGCTGACCTCACCCGCCGAGCGCGTCCGGAAGCCCTCCATGATCTCGATGGTCGTTGTCTTCCCGGCGCCGTTCGGCCCGAGCAGAGCGAGCACCTCACCCCGGCGGACACTGAAGTCGACACCGTTCAGCACGTCTTTGGACCCGTACCGCATACGCAGTCCGCGGATGTCGATCACTCGTTCGCCTGCCGAGCCGTCCGGTGCTCCCGCAGCCCGGTTCGCCTCGCGCAGATCACTTAACTCCGCCATAGGCCCCTACCTTTCGATCAGACCTGTTAGATCAAAGATAGTATCTCTACTACGACCCGTACAAGTCACATGACCAAAGGGATCGTCACGCATCGTGAGGATCGGTTCAGCGGGCGACGGGCATCTCGATGACCGCCCCGGTGACACCGGACCGCAGGCGCCGCAGGGCGGGCCCGGCCGGACGCAGGCCCGGGGCCTCGGCCGCGAGCGCGCGGAGCCCCGCTTCCGCGAGGAACCGCGCCGTCGGCGCCGACAGCGACACGGGCAGGCCCTCGGCGAATGCCAGGGGCTCCGCGGTCCGTTCCCGGGCCGGATCGAAGGCGCCCGGCTCCGCGTGCACGGCGCAGTCCCGGCCGGCCGCCTCGACCGCCACCACGACCTGGCCGCCGGCCGGTACGGGCGTCCCGGCCAGTTCGAGGTCCTCGCGCGCGTACAGCGGGACGAGCCGGACGGGCGGGGCGTGGCGCAGCGTCTCCTCGACCACCGCCGCAGCGAGTCGGGGGTCCGCGCACAGCGCCCGCCACTGCGCCGGGTGGTCCAGCAGCTCCGCGACCGCGTCGCAGAACAGGGTCGCGGACAGCTCGGTCCCGACGAGCGCCAGGAGGGTGCACACCGACCGCACCTCCTCCTCGTCGGTCGCCGCCAGCAGGGCGCTGACGAGGTCGCCCCCGGGCTTCTCGCGCCGCTGCGCGATCAGGTCGGCGAACAGGGAGCCCATGCCCTCGACGGAGGCGATCAGCTCGCGTGCCGTGCGCAGGTGCGGTGAGCACACCGTGGCGTCCAGGAGGCCCGCGGCGCCCCGGCACAGTGCCGCGAAGCGGTCGTGGTCCTCCTCCGGTACGCCGAGGAGTTCCCGCACGATCCCGGCGGCGAACGGGTCGGCCACCTCCGTGCGGAGGTCGAAGCCGCTGCCCGCCCCGTCGAGGGCGCGGCGCAGCGCCTGCTCGGCTCCGGCCCGCCGGCGTTCCAGCGCCTTCGCGCCGAGCAGGGGTTCGAGCAGCTCGCGCACGCGCTCGCAGTCGGCACGGCCCGCGGTCAGGAAGGCCTCCCCGAAGGGAAGGATCTCGCGCAGCGCGGGCACCTCCCACGGCATGGGCTCGCGCTGCTCCTCCCCGTCCTGCGCGGCGGGCGCGTCCTCGTCGGGGTGGCGGACGCTCAGCCGCGGGTCGGCGAGCGCGGCCGCGGCGACCTCGTGATGGGCGGTCACCCAGGCCTCGGCGCTGCTCCGGTACAGCGGGCCCCGTTCCCGTATCAGTTCGCCGAGCCGGTGCGGGTCGTCTCCGGCGGCCCGCACGAGCAGGGCGTACGGGTCGTCCTTCGTGCCGATGATCCACTGGACGCCGCGGTGCGTGAGCAGCACACGGCCCAGTTCGCTCTCGTTCATGGTCACCATGTGCTGGACTCCGCCTCTCCGGGGGCCTGTTGTGGTCCCGTACCGCTGTGGGGGTCGTGCCGGTTCATGTCAGGGAGAGCCCGCCGTCGACCGGCAGTACGGCGCCGGTCAGGTGGCGGGCCTCGGGCCGGGTCAGGTGCGTGACCCACCAGGCGATCTCCTCGGGGGTGCCGACACGGCCCTGGGGCGTCAGCGCGCCCACGTGGTGGAGCATGCCGTCGTACTGTTCGGGCGACATGCCCGCCCGTTCCGCGAAGCCGGAGTCGACCAGCCCGGGGGCGACGCCGACGGCCCGGATGCCGCGCGGGGCGAGTTCGACCGCCCAGCTGCGGGTGAGGAAGTCCAGGGCGGCCTTGGCGGCGCCGTACACGCTGTTGCCCGGCCAGGCCCGGGAACCCCGCGCACCGGACGAGCCGATGTTGACCACGGTGCCGCCGCCGTCGGCGGCGAGGGCGTCGAGCGCGGCCCGGGTGAGCAGCACGGGCACCGCCAGGTTGGTGCCGAGCTGGGCGGCCACCTGCTCGGGGTCGACGTCGGCGAGGGCGCGGTGGCCGAGGGCCGCGGCGTTGTTCACCAGGACGTCGATCCCGCCCAGTTCGCGCACCGCGGTCTCCACGACCTCCCCGGGCGCCCCGGCCCCGGTGAGGTCGACGGCGAGCGTCCTGATCGTGTCGTACCCCTTCGCCGTGCCGGCGAGGTCGGCGGCGGTGCGGCCGACGACGAGGACGGCCGCGCCCTCGTCGGCGAAGGCGCGGGCGATGGCCCTGCCGATGCCGGAGCCGCCTCCGGTGACCACGACCGACCGCGGGGCCGGGGAGGTGGCCGGGGCCGGGGGTGCTGCGTCAGACATGGTTCCTCGCAAGGTCGTCGCGGTGTTCGGCGGTGAGCGACTCCAGCAGCGGGACGACGTCCCTGGGGGACGGGGTGGCCAGGGTCTCCCGGCGCAGCCGCTCGGCGGCGGCGGTGAAGGACGGCTCGGTCAGCACCCGGGTGAGCGCGTCGCGCAGGGCTGCGGCGGTCAGGGCCTGCGCGTCCAGGCGCAGTCCGGCGCCCGACCGCTGCACGAGGTCCGCGCGGATCGCGTTGTCCCACATGGTGCCCGGCACGAGGACCTGCGGGACGCCGTACAGGAACGCGGCGTGCACCGTGCCGGACCCGCCGTGGCTGACGAGCGCCGAGCAGGTCGGCAGCAGCACGTCCATCGGGACGAAGTCGAGGGCGCGGACGTTGGGCGGAAGGCTGCCGACCTCGCGCAGCTGGCGGGCGTCCAGGGTGGCCACCACCTCGACGTCCAGTCCGGCCACCGCCTCGATCAGCTCGCCGACGGACGCCTGGTCGCCGCCCATCACCTCGCGGTGGGAGACGCCCAGCGTCAGGCACACCCGGGGGCGCAGGGGCGCCTCGCGCAGCCAGTCCGGGACGCTGCCCCGGCCGTTGTAGGCGATGCAGCGCACCGGTACGTACGGCAGGTCCGCCGGCAGCCTCATCGAGGTCGGCACGGGGTCGACGGTCCATTGCCCGGTCACCAGGTCCTCGGTGAACTCGCCCCCGTAGCGCTCCATCACCGGGCCCAGCCACTCCCGCAGGGGGTCCTCGCGCAGCGCGGGGGGCCGTCGGCGCACCTGGGCCAGGTAGCTCTCGCGCATGCGGCCGACCAGGTCCAGCCCGAACATGAGCCGGGCGTGGGCCGCGCCGGTGACCCGGGCGGCGACGGCTCCGGCGAAGGTCAGCGGATCCCAGATCACCAGGTCGGGGCGCCAGCCTCGGGCGAATCCGACCAGGTCGTCGATCATCTCGGCCGACGAGTAGTTCTGGAAGACGGCCGAGGTCATCGCGGTGAACACGCCGTGCATGTGGTCGTACGTCAGCCTCTCCGGGCGCAGTTCGTCCATCGCCAGCAGCAACTGGGCGTCCGGGGCGTCCTCGTCGTAGGTCTCGCGGGAGGCGTCCTCGCGCTCCCGCAGCTCCTCCATCAGCCGTTCCTCGCCCAGCTCGCGGCCGACCGGGACGGCGGTCAGTCCGGTGCGGGCGATGACCTCGGCGAGGTCGGGGTGGCTGGCCACGCAGACCTCGTGCCCGGCGGCCCGCAGCGCCCAGGCGAGCGCGACCTGGGCGTGAACGTGGTTGCGCGCGCCGAAGGTGGTGAACAGGACGCGCATCAGCGCTCCCGGGCCGCTCGCTCGGCGTGCTCCTTGGCGAGCAGCATCGTCGCCGTGCTGTTGCGGCCGAGCGCGTCGCGGACGAAGGTGCGCGCGTCCCCGACCGTCGCGCCCTCGCCGAGCACGGGGACGACGGCGTCCCGGTCGAGGACGACCGTGTGCGTCGAGGTGACGGTGCACCCGGAGCTGCTCTTCGCGATCCGCCAGAGGCCGTTGTGGACGGCCATCAGGGCGGGTGTCCTGAGCTGCTTGTAGACGATGGCCGCCGCGGGGAAGCAGACCCGGACCGACTTCGTGGTGTGGACGGCGCCGTTCGGGGTGAGCGTGTCCATCTCCAGCAGTTGGAGGTTGGGGGTGCTCTCCTCCAGCTCGACCCGGTTCACGTGGGGCAGCCGCTCCTGCCACCGCCGGGCGTCGTAGAGGAACTCGTACACGTCGGCGGGATCGCCGGCCACCTCGACCACGTCGTCGAACTCGAGCGACAGGTCGTCGGCGCCGGTGCCGCGGGCCTGCTCGGCGGCCCGCCGCAGCGCGTCCAGTTCCGCGTCGCTGTTGCGGTCGATGGCGCGGGT
Organism: Streptomyces sp. A0592; assembly: GCF_004795115.1. NCBI lineage: Bacteria > Bacillati > Actinomycetota > Actinomycetes > Kitasatosporales > Streptomycetaceae > Streptomyces > Streptomyces sp. A0592. The sequence goes on along the minus strand of NZ_SSBM01000011.1, from coordinate 35,077 downwards.
GATCCACTCCACGCCCGCCGGGTCGTCGTCGACGGCCCGGAAGTCGTGGGTCAGGCGGACCAGCGAGGCGGTGTCCGACAGCGGTTCGACGGTCCATTCGCCGCCCATGGCGGCGACGGGCGGCTGGGACACCTCCTGGCGGAAGCCCACCCGCAGGCCCGCGGGGTCCAGGACGCGGCGCGAGGTCCACGTCTTGACGGCGTCGTTGGCGGTCGCCCAGATGCGGAGGTGCTCCGCACCGGCGGTCCGGTCGAGGACGTCCACGTGCACGGTCGGGGGGAAGACCCGCGGCCACGATTCGACGTCCGCGATCAGGCCGTAGACGGTGCGGGCGGGTGCCTGCACCGTGATCCGGTGCTCGGCTCGGTGGTTGTTCGTCATGGTGCGGGTCTCCTGGTCCTCTGGTCCTCGAACGGCCGTCAGTAGCTGCCCAGTCCGCCGCAGACGTTGATCGCCTGCGCCGTGACGGGTGCTGCCTGGTCGGTGACGAGGTAGCCGACGAGGCCGGCGACCTCCTCCGGGGTGGTGTACCGGCCGAGCGGGATCTTCGCCTCGAACCGTTCCAGCACGGCCTCTTCCGTCGTGTCCCAGACCGCGGCGTACCCCTGCCTGACCCGCTGGGCCATCGGCGTCTCCACGTAGCCCGGGCAGACCGCGTTGACGGTGATCCCGGTGGGGGCCAGTTCCAGGCCGAGCGCCTTGGTGAAGCCGACGACGCCGTGCTTGGACGCGGAGTACGGGGCGCCGAGCACCACGCCCTGCTTGCCGCCGGTCGAGGCGATGTTGATGACGCGGCCCGTGCCCCGTTCGAGCATGCCGCCGGTGGTGAGCGCCTCGCGCGTCATCCGCAGGACGCTGTTGAGGTTGGTGTCGATGACGTCGAGCCACAGCTCGTCGGTGATCTGCGCGGTGGGGCCTCCCCCGCTGCGGCCGGCGTTGTTCACCAGCACGTCCACGGGCCCGTACCGGTCGACGGCGGCCCGGACGAGGGCGCCGACCTGTTCGGTGGAGCGTACGTCGCACGCCCGGCCCGCGACCTCGTACCCCTTCTCGCGGAGGCGTTCGACGGTGAGCGCGACGTTCTCCTCGTCGCGGGCGCAGATGAACACGCGCTGGCCGAGTTCGCACAGCAGGGTGGTGATGGCGAGCCCGATGCCGCTGGTGGCACCGGTGACCAGGGCATGGCGGTCGTCTTGGGCGGGCATGTCTCTCCTCATCGTTGTCGGGTCACGGCCGCGGCCGCGTTGAAGCCGCCGTGTCCCCGGGCCAGCACGAGCGCTGCGGACACCGGTACGCGGCGTGGGGTGCGGACCAGGTCGATGCCGTACTCGGCGACCGGGCGGCGTACGTTGGCCGTCGGCGGGATCACCCCGTCCCGGATGGACAGCACGGCCGTCGCCAGGTCCAGTGCCGCCCCGCCGGCGCCGAGCCGGCCGGTCATCGTCTTGGGGGCGGTCACGGGGACGCCCTGCGGGCCGAAGAGCTCGCGGATGGCCTGCGCCTCGGCGCGGTCCAGGTCGGGGATGCCCGCGGCGTCCGCGAACACCACGTCGATGTCGCCCGGTTCCAGCCCCGCTTCGTCGAGGGCGAGTTCGGCGGCCCGCCGCAGGGTGGACGGGCGGCCGCTGCCGGGCTCAGGGTCGAAGGTGGACGCCTGGCCGGCGATCTCCGCGTACCAGGACGACACGCCCCGGGCGCGTGCCGACTCCGGGGTCTCCAGGACGAACAGCGCGCCGCCCTCGCCCGGTACGTGGCCGGCGGCGTCCTCGTCGAAGGGCAGGTACGCGCGCTCGGGATCGTCGGCGGTGCTGATGCGGCCGCCGGCCAGCTGGGCGACCCAGCCCCAGGGCGACGGGGAGCCGTCGACGCCGCCCGCGATCACCATCGGGACGCCGTCGCGCAGTTGGCGGCGGGCCTTGGCCAGGGCGTCCAGGCCGCCGGCCTGTTCGGTGACGACCACGCCGCCCGGGCCGCGCAGGCCGTGCCGGATGGAGATCTGGCCGGTGTTGACGGCGTAGAACCAGGCGAAGGACTGGTAGGCGCTGACGTGCTCCGGTCCCTTGCTCCAGAGGTTGTGCAGTTCCCGGTGGCCGAAGGCGAATCCGCCGGCCGAGCTGGCCGTGACCACGCCCACGCCGTACTCGGGCATCGTCGCGAGGTCCACCCCGGCGTCCTTGATCGCCCATTCTGCGGCGACCAGGGAGAGCCGGGTCATGTGGTCGGTCTGCGGCAGCAGCCGGCTGGGGATGCCGTGTTCGCGCGGATCGAAGCCGGCGATCTCGCCGGCGAGCCGGCTCGGGTAGCGCTCGGCGTCGAAGTGGCTGATCCGGCCGATCGCGGCCCGGCCGGCCAGTGTGCGGCTCCAGTGGGAGTCCGCGCCCAGGCCGGTCGGCGCGAGCACGCCCATGCCGGTGATCACAGCGGTGGACGTCATGACGCCGCCCTCTCCGGGCTGCGCAGCACCATGGCGCTCTGGAAGCCGCCGAAGCCGCTGCCCACGGTCAGCACGGTGTCCACGGGCTGCCGGCGCGCGGTCAACGGCACGTAGTCCAGGTCGCATTCGGGGTCGGCTTCGTGCAGGTTGGCGGTGGGCGGGATGGTGTCGTGCTCGATGGTGAGGGCGCAGGCCGCGATCTCCAGCGAGCCGATCGCCCCCAGCGAGTGGCCGATCATCGATTTGATGCCGCTGACGGGCACCCGGTAGGCGTCCTGGCCCAGCGCCCTCTTGAAGGCCGCCGTCTCGTGGCGGTCGTTCTGGAGGGTGCCCGAGCCGTGCGCGTTGACGTAGTCGATGTCTCCCGGGGCGACTCCGGCCCGCAGCATCGCCACGCGGATCGCCTCGGCCATCTCCCGCCCGTCGGGGCGCAGTCCGGTCATGTGGAAGGCATTGGAGCGGGAGGCGAAGCCGCTGATCTCGGCGTACACGTACGCGCCCCGTCGGCGGGCGTGCTCGGCGTCCTCCAGGACGAAAACCGCGGCGCCCTCGCCGAGGACGAAGCCGTTCCTGGTCCGGTCGAAGGGCCGTGAGGCGACGCCCGGTTCGTCGTTGCGCGGCGTGGTCGCCTTGATCGCGTCGAAGCAGGCCACGGTGATGGGCGAGATCGGGGCGTCGGTGGCGCCGGCCACCATGACGTCCACCGTGCCCTCCCGGATGAGCTCCACCGCGTGCCCCACCGAGTCGAGGCCTGAGGTGCAGCCGGTCGAGATGAGCGACACGGGTCCTTCGGCGCCGACGTCCCGGGCGACCTCGGCCGCGATCGAGCTCGGCACGAAGTAGTCGAAGAGGTGGCGCCCGGCGTAGGAGGCGTCCACGTTCCAGTGCCGGCCGCCGTCGCTGACGACGGAGTACTCGTCCTCCAGGCTCATGGTGGCGCCCACGGCGCTGCCGATGGCGACACCGGTGCGCGCGGGGTCGAGCTCCGCGGGGTCCAGCCCGCTGTCGGCGACGCCCTCGCGGGCGCTCACCACGGCGAACTGCGCTGCGCGGTCCATCCGCCGGACCTGCTGCGGGGTCAGTCCCTCGGCCAGCGGGTCGAAGTCGACCTCGGCGGCGATCTGCGAGCGGTAGGGGCCCGGGTCGAAGAAGGTGATCCTCCTGGTGGCGGTGCGCCCGGCGGTCAGGGCGTCCCAGAAGGGCTTGCGCCCCACGGCTCCCGGGGCGACGACCCCGATGCCGGTGATGACGACGCGGCGGCCCGTGGAGGCGGCCATCACAGGCCCTCCGTCGCCGCCCGCTCCGCCGGCACGTACTGCCGGGGGACGTACAGACCGGGCTCGCTCGTGCTCAGTTCCCGCAGCCGGGCGACGTGCTGGGGGAAGGAGGGGGCGCCCACGGCGGCCCGGAAGGACCGCGCGTCGCGCCAGTGCGCGATGTTGACCCATCGGGTCGGATCCTCGGCGTGGCGGTGCAGCGTGTACTGCAGGAATCCGTCCCGGCCGGCCAGGTGCCGTCCGGTCGCGGCGAAGGCCTTCTCGAACTCCTCCGGCGAGGCGTGCACGGTGAATCTGTTGATGAAGGTGACCACCCCGCTCCCGCTGGGATCAAGGTCGTTCGGTTGCATCTCACGCCTCTTTTCAGGTCCGGCGTCGGGCTGTGACGATGTGGCGTCGTCCAACGTGGGCGTCGGGTCTCGCAGCCCGCTCAACAGCGCCTGGACCGGCCTCCGCCGTGGCCGGTCGGGGGTCGAGCGGCCGTGGAGAGGACGTGGAGGGACCGTGGAGGGACGGGTCGAGCGAACGTCGATCCGCTGCCGATCAGGGTGTTGGGATGCTCGTCGGCAACGAGCACACCGAGAGTCGGAGGCACCCAGTGAGTCGGAACATCGAAGCCGTGCGGCGGATGATCGCGGCGTACAACACCGGCAGGACCGACGACGTCCACGAGTTCATCCACCCGGAGTACCTGAATCCGGCCACGATCGAGCACGGGCTCGGTGAAGGGCCCGACGCGTTCGCCATGGCGGTAGCCTGGGTGCGCAAGACCTTCTCCGAGGAAGCCCATCTGGAGGAGGTCAGGATCGAGGAGCGGGGCGACTGGGTGCGGGCCTACCTGGTGCTCTACGGCCGTCAGGTCGGCCCCATGGTCGGCATCGCGCCGACCGGCCGCCGCTTCTCCGGGGAGCAGATCCACTTGCTGCGCGTCGTCGACGGCAGGATCAGGGACCACCGGGACTGGCCGGAGTACCAGAGCACGTACCGCCAGCTCGGCGAGCCGTGGCCGGAGCCGGACGGCTGGCGCCGCTAGGGAGAGCCGTGTGAGGAGCGCCGATCGATGACCGAACAGCAGACCGTGGACTTCTGGTTCGACCCCGTCTGCCCGTACACGTGGATCACCTCGCGGTGGCTGGTGGAGGTCACCAAGGTGCGGCCGGTGACCGTCCACTGGCGGGTGATGAGCCTGTCGGTCCTCAACGAGCACCGGGACGACAACCCGGAGGGCGAGTGGGAGGACTACATGTGGGCGCCGGTGCGGGTCTGCGCCGCGGTCGAGGAGCGGTTCGGCCGGCAGGCGCTCGGTGACCTCCTCACGGCGATGGGCACCCGCTTCCACCTCCAGGGCGACTGGGGGAACCTGGCGGGGGCCCTGGCCGATGCCGGGCTGCCGGAGGAGATCGCGGAGGTCGCCGGCTCCACGGAGTACGACGGGGCGATCCGGTCCTCGCACGCGCAGGCCGTCGCGCTGGCCGGCGGCGACATCGGCACCCCGGTGGTGTCGGTCGTCCGGCCGGGCGGCGAACGGGTCGGCTTCTTCGGTCCGGTCGTCTCCCCCGCGCCCACGGGGGAGACGGCCGGCCGGTTGTGGGACGGCCTGCTGCTGATGGCCGGTGTTCCGGGCTTCTACGAGGTCAAGCGCACCCGGACCGAGGAGCCCCGGTTCGAGCTCGCCGACTGAGGCGGACGGCCGGTCATCCGCCCCGGCGCACGTGCCTCAGCACGGCCTCGGCGAGCGGCCCGTGCACCGAGCGCGGCAGCGCGTGGCCCATGCACTCGATCTCGACCAGGTCCGCGCCCGGAATCAGACCGGCGAGGTGGCGGCCGTGGGGCGGGGGCGCGATCGGGTCCTGCATGGCCTGGATCACCAGGGTGGGGACCCGTACGTCGCGCAGCTCGGGCGCGCGCTCCCGGGGCGGCGGCTGCACCGCGTAGTGCACCTGCGGCTCGGTGAGGGCGCCGGAGTGGTCGATGGCCTGCTGTTCCCAACGCCGGAAGTCGGCCTCGTCGAAGGCGGTCCCGTCGCCGGAGAACAGCTTCCAGCGGCGCACCCGCCGCTCCAGTTCCGCCTCCGGTCCGTCCACTTCCTCGTTCATGACGGCCAGCGCCCGGAGGAAGCGTTCCTGGGGCAGGGGCAGTCCGTCGGCGGACGGCTCGCCGGCGAAGGCGCGGCGGATGTTGCCGGGGAAGTCCACGTCGAGTGCGCCACCGAGCATCATCGACATGCTCAGCATCCGCCCCGGGTGGTCGAGCGCGACGAGCTGGCACAGGACCGTGCCCATCGACATGCCGACGAAGTGGGCCCGTTCGACGTCCCAGCCGTCGAGCACCGCGACGGCGTCGGCGGCCAGTCGGAGGTAGCTGTACGGGCGCTCGGCCGGGTCCCAGCCGGTGGAGCGGCCCACCCCCCAGTGGTCGTAGCGGATCACGTGCAGCCCGTCGGCGACGAGCCGTTCGACGAACTCGGCGGGCCAGCTCATCGCGGTGAGGTTCCCGCCCGTCACCAGCAGCACGGTGGGGGCGGCGGGGTCGCCGAAGTCCTCGCTCCACAGCTGCACGTCCTTCGACGTGACGATACGTTCTGCCACTTCGGTATCCCTCTCGGCTGCCGGAACCCCTTGGTTCCGTGGGTGGGCGGTCGTGGTGGTCGGGGACGGGCTCAGTGCGGGGCCAGCTCCCACAGGCAGGAGTCCAGGGGCACGTTCGGCGAGACGAGCGGCCCGGACCTGGAGACGATCCGCAGACCGGCGGCGTCGGCCAGGGCGGCCCATTCGCGGTCGGTGCGGACGCGGCCGCCGAGGAACACGAGCATGCGCATGTCGAGCACGCTGAAGTACAGGTCGGAGGTCCGCGTGCCCCCGGCCGGGGCCTCGGCCCGCTCCAGCAGGACGATCCGGCCTCCGGGCCGCAGGGCGTCGCGGCAGCGCGCCAGGATCCGCAGGGCGTCCGCGTCCGACCAGTTGAGCAGGACGAACGACAGCACGACGGCGTCGGCGGAGACCGGCAGTTCGTCGAAGAAGTCGCCGGCGACGACATCGATGCGCTCGTCCAGACCGGCCGCGGCGATGCGCTCGCGCGCCCGCCGCGCCGCTCCCGGCAGGTCCAGCAGGGTGCCGCGCACGCCGGGCGCGGCCCGCACGATCGCGCTGAGCAGCCCACCCGGCGCGCCGCCCACGTCGAGCACGTGCCGGGCCCGGCTCCAGTCGTAGGCGGCGACGGGCGCGGCGAAGGCGGCGTCCTCCCGGGTCGTCATCAGGGTGTCGAAGGACGCCCCGAGTTCCGCGTCCTCGGACAGGTCCGTCCAGAACGGCTTGCCGTAGCGGTCCTCGTACTGCGGCCGCCCGGTGCGCACGGCCTCGCGCAGGTCGAGGAAGGTCAGGTCCGCGCGGCCGACGGCCTGGTCCAGGTCGAGCCAGGAGCGCTGCCGTGACGGGTCGTCCTCGGCGAGCAGGTCGCCGAGACGGGTCGGGGCATAGCGGCCCGGTGCGCTCTCCTCCAGCACGCCGGCGGCGGCCAGGTGCCGCATGAGCCGGGACAGGGCGTCGGCGTCCGCCCCGGTCGCCCGGGCGAGGTCCTCGGGGCTCGTGGCGCCCCGGCGCAGGTGGTCCACCAGGCGCAGGGTGGCGGCGACCCGCAGCGCCATGGGGGTCACCAGGTTCGACATGCGCACCAGGGTGTCGACGGGCCGTTCCGCCGCGGGTCCGTCCTCCACCGGCTGCTGCTGCCGGTCGGCGCCGCCTGCGGTCCCGTTCCTCGTGCCGCTCACGACGTGCTGCCCTCCGGTTCGGTGCCGAGCGCGTACGCGCTCAGGTGGTCGACGGCGTCGGCGTAGGTGAAGGGCTGCATGAACCAGCCGGCGCGGACGTCCCGGTAGTGGCGGGACAGGGGGTGGCCCGTGATGAAGGAGGCCCCGCCCATGAGGGTCATGCTGTCCTCGACGATCTCGGCGGCGGTGCGGTTGACGACGAGCTTCGCGTACTGGAAGGGCGCCATCATCAGCCGGCCGCGCTCGTCGGGGTCCACCGCCGTGCGGTGCGCGTGGTGGTCGGCGTTGGTCAGGGCCGCGGCGAGCACCGTGCGGAGCGTGTACAGCTTCACGTCGAGTTCGGCCACCAGGGTGCGGACGGCCGCGGCCGGCTGTCCGCCGCGCCGGGCGATGCCGGCGACGGCGAAGTCCCGTGCGGCCTGCGCGATCCCGGCGTACACGCCGAGCAGTCCGATGGAGCTGACGGTCTGGCCGGCCATCGCGGCGTCGTTGCGTACGCCGACCGGTCCGCGCAGGAAGACGTCGGCCGCGGGGACGGGGCAGTCCTCGAAGACGACCTCGGTGCTGGCGGAAGCCCGCATGCCCATGCCGTCCCAGGTGTCCGGCGCCTTCAGGCCGGGGGTGTCGGCGGGCAGGAAGGCGGAGGCGAACCGTGCGGGCCCCGAGGCGGGGCGTGTCTGCGCCGCGACGACGACGTGCGTGGCGAAAGGGGCCATGCTGACCAGGATCTTGCGGCCGGTGAGCCGCCAGCCGCCGTCGTCCGCGGGCACCAGCTCGGTGGTGACGCCCGCGTCCTTGAGGGCGCCGCTGATCAGGGCCCGTTCGCCGCCCATGAGCCGCAGCAGCCGCTCGGCCAGGGCGCGCCCGGTGCCGGCCGAGTGCTCGCGCTCGTACGACATGGTGATCCCGCGGCTGAACTGCATGTGCAGCGACAGGGCGACGGCCGCGTCGGCCTCGGCGATGCGTTTCACGGCGAGGCACACGTCGTGGACGCTGGTGACGCCCAGTCCGCCGAACTCCCTGGGCACGGTCGCGCCGAGGACGCCGTCGGCGCCCATGCGGCGGACCGCGTCCAGGGGGAAGGCCGCGTTGCGGTCGTGCTCCGCGGCGCCGGCAGCGAGGTCCGGCAGGTGCCGGTCGAGGACCTCCAGCAGTTCGTGGCCCTCGGGTGTGCGCGGTTCGGTCAGGTCTCCCGCCGTCATGGCGTTTCCGTCCTTTTCCTCCGGATGACGTCCGCGGGACGCGTCGCCGCCAGATATCGGTCGATGGCGGACCGGTGGTATCCCGGCCCGAATCCCAGCCGTTCGAGCCCGGGCACCAGCCGCCGCAGTTTCCGTACCGAGGGGCAGTGCTCGATGCTGTCGTCGGTGACCTGCCACTGGGCCGTGACCCCGAGGCGCCGTTCGAGGTGGCGCACGACGTCGGCGACCTCGACGCAGTCCCCGGACGCGACGTTCACGGTCTCGTCGCACACCCCGGTGCGGAGCAGGGCGTCCACCACGGTGGTGAAGTCGGCCACGTGGACCATGTCCCGGCGGGCTCCGCGCTGGACGCGCACCCGTCCGGCCAGGACCTGGGTGACGAGCGCCGTCAGGAGGCGGAAACCGGGTTCGTCCGGGCCCAGTACGTAGCCCAGCCGCAGGACGAGGTGGCGCACCCCGGAGGCCTTGACGAGCCGTTCGAGGTCGAGCTTGTGCTGACCGTAGCGGGTGGAGGCGACCTCCGGGCCGTCCTCGTCGCCGGCGCCGCCCGGACCGCCGTACATGCTGACGGTGGAGAAGAAGACGAGCATCCGGTCCCTGCGCAGGCAGTCCCGGACCGCGTCTTCGACGAGCGCGGCCTCACGCCGGTGCTCGGCGTCGGGCAGCGGGTGCGTGGGCACGCCCGCGGCCAGCACCGTCACTTTGGGATGTCCGGCCGAGAGCGGTGCGAGATGTCGTGCGAGGAACCCGTTCCCGATGATCTCCATCTGACAAGGCAGTCCTTCGGCTCGCTGGGGGCACCGACCCTGGCAGCCGGGTGTCGAAAGACGCTCGAAGGGCGTGTTCAACAAGGCTCCGTGAGCCCTCAAGGACGCGGGGGGAGGGTGGCACCAGCACCCCACCCCTTTCATGAGGCGAGGAGTCCCCATGCGCGTCCTGTTCGTCAACTCCCCAGGGCTGGGGCACATCTTCCCGTCGGTGCCCCTGGCGCACGCGCTGACCGCCGCAGGTCACGACGTGCTGTTCGCCCAGGGCGGTGACGTCGGCGCGGTGGCCGCGGCGGGCGTCAACGTCGTCGATGTGACCCCCGGGCTCGACTATGCGACGGTGTTCCGGCCCGAGGAGATCGACTTCAGCGTCGACGGCGGGGACGAGTTCGTCGCCGCACTCTTCGCCCGGGTGTCGGGCGTCACCGTGGACCGGCTGCTGGAGGTCGCCCGCGGCTGGTCCCCGGACCTGGTCGTCCACTCGCCGCTCCAGGGCGCCGGCCCGCTGGTGGCGGGGGTACTCGGCGTGCCCGCCGTGTCGGTGGTCACCGGCCCGGCCGACAGCGCGCCCCGCATCGCCGGTCTGATGCGCGATCACATGAAGGAGCACTACGTGCGGCACGACGTCGCACCGGTGCCGGCGCCCGGCCTCCGGCTCAACTCGATACCGCCGAGCCTGCTGGAGCTGCTTCCGGAGCGGGTGCGGGCGCAGGGCGACGTGCCCCTGAGGTACGTGCCCTTCAACGGCAACGGCGAGCTGCCCGGCTGGCTCCTGGAGCCGCCGCGACGGCCCCGGATCGCGGTCACGCTGGGGTCGATCGCCGGCCTGTGGGGCGGGCTCGCCGTGCTGGCGCCGCTCGTCGCCGCGGCGGCCGGCACGGACGCGGAGTTCGTCGTCACCCTCGGCGGCGGCGACCCGTCGCTGCTGGGCGAACTGCCGCCCAATGTACGGACGGTGGACTGGCTCGCGCTGGGCCCGCTGCTGCGGACCTGCCACGGGCTGATCCACCACGGCGGGTCGGGCACGTCGGCGGTCGCGATGGCCGTGGGCGTGCCCCAGTGCGTGATGCCGCTCAGCCCGGACCAGAAGGACAACGAGCGCGCGGTCGTCGAGCGGGGCATCGCGATCGGGGCGTCGGCGGGAGCCGTCGGCACCGCCGAGTTCCGGGCCCTGCTGGAGGACGAGGGGATGCGGGCGGCGGCCGCCGAGGTGCGCGACGAGGCGGCGGCGATGCCGTCCCCCGCCGCGCTCGTCGGGCGCCTGGAGTCCCTCGTCTGAGGGGCCGCGGGCCGCGGGCGCCGTCGGCGAGTCAGCGGCCCGGCGGCCGGACGGACAGCGCGTGGCGGAACACGTCCGCCGGGTCCCAGCGGGCCTTGACCTGCTGGAGCCGGAGGTAGTTGTCCCGGTAGTAGAAGGTGTGCCAGGGCACCCCGGAGGTGTTCCACCGGGGGTCGGCGAGGTCGACGTCCGGGTAGTTGATGTAGGCCCCGCCGTTCGCGGCGTCGGGCACGGGAACGCCTCCGGTGTCCGCGTACAGGTCCCGGTACAGCCCGCGCACCCAGGCCAGTTGCTCGTCGCCGGAGATCCCGGGCCACCAGGAGGTCTCGTAGGAGGCGCTGAAGAGGCTGTCGCGGTGCGGGATCGCCGTCGCGGCGGCCGGGACCGTGTTGATCCTGCCGCCGAGGGTGGACAGGTACACGGCCGAGCCCTGGTGCTCGCCGCCGGAGCTCGTCAGGTAGCGGTGCAGGGTCCGGATCTGGGTCTCGGTCCAGGCCTTGCGCAGGAGGGCGGCCTTGGACTTGAAGGGGTACCCGCCGCCGGCGTACGGGTCGGTGGTCAGGGTGGACTTCATCCACAGCGCGGTCGCCTGTTCGGCCTCGTGGCGCACTCCGCTGCCGGCCGTGATCGCCGCGGCGTACTCGTCGAGCAGCTTCGCGCCGTGCGGCAGGGAGCCGTCCACGTTGGCCACGAGGGTGAACCGCCCGTTCGCCCGGTGGTTGAGGATCAGCCACGCGCTGAGGGGTGCGTAGCGGGAACTCGCGGCGGACTCCCGCTCGTGCCAGGTGCCGTGGTTGCGCAGGATCCGTACGAAGGCCGCCTCGGTCATGTCCTCCCAGGACCAGCCGATGGTGATGGAGCGGATCGTCGCCGGGGGCCGGGGCAGCAGGGTCGTCGGGTCGTCGCCGTGTGCGCCGGGCGAGCGCATCAGATAGCGGGTGACGATGCCGAAGTTGCCGCCTCCGCCGCCGGTGTGGGCCCACCAGAGGTCGTGGTGGGGGTCGGCGGGGTCGCGGGTGGCGGTGACCAGGCGGGCCCGGCCGGGGCGGTCCGCCACGACGACCTCGACGCCGTACAGGTGGTCGGCGACGAAGCCGTGGTGGCGCGACAGCCCTCCGTACCCGCCGCCCGCGATGTGCCCGCCGACTCCGACGCCGGGGCAGGCACCCGCCGGGACGGTCACTCCCCAGCCGAGGTAGAGGGTGCGGTAGACCTCGCCGAGCGTCGCGCCGGACGCGATGGCGAAGGCGTTGTGCCGGGGGTCGTAGTGGACGGACTTCATCTCGGAGACGTCGACGACGACCTGGACGGCCGGGTCGTCGACGAAGCCCTCGAAGCAGTGTCCGCCGCTGCGGACGGCGATCCGCCGGCCCGTGCGCAGGGCGTCGTCCACGGCGGCGACCACCTGTTCGGCGCGGTGGACGAGGCGTACGGACTCCGGGCGTCCGGAGAACCGCCCGTTGTAGCCCCTGGCCGTCAGCTCCGCGTAGCGGGGGTCGCCCGGGCGGATGTCCTTGGCCGGGGGCGCCGGGAAGCACCCGGCGGCGGTCGTGTCCGCCGCGGCCGTTCCCGTGCCGGCGGCGGTGAGCGCCGCGGCGCCTCCGGCCGCGACGCCGCCCGCGATGAATCCGCGGCGCGATAGGTCCTTCACTGCCACTCTCCCTGTCGTTGGTGCGGTCCTCGCCCGGCGGCGAGCTCTTCGAGGACGGGTACGACGGCGCTGGGCGCGGGCATGTCCCTGGTCCCGTCGCGCAGCCGGGCGGCCGCCCGGGCGAAGGAGGGCTCCTCCAGCAGCCGTGTGAGCATGCCGCGCAGCGTTGCGGCGTCGGCCTTCTCGGGCTGCGCGACCCGGATACCGGCTCCGTGCTCCTCCAGCAGACGGGCCTTGTGGTCGGTGTCCCACACTCCGTCGGGCAGGATCAGCTGGGGCACTCCGCAGCTCAGCGCGGTGTTGAAGGTGCCCGCTCCGCCGTGGTGGATCACCGCGGAGCAGCTGGGGAGCAGGGTCTCCAGGGGTACGAAGTCCACGACGCGGACGTTGTCCGGAAGTTCGGTGACGGACGCGAGCTGGGCGGCGTTCAGGGTGGCCACCACCTCGGCGTCGATTCCGGCGAGGGCCGCGAGCACTTCCCGGAGCGGGAGCCGGTCGGCGCCGAGCAGCTCGCGGTGCGAGACGCCGAGCGTGAGGCAGACGCGCCTGCGCTGCTGCGGCTCGCGCAGCCAGGCCGGCAGGACGGAGCTGCCGTTGTGGGGCGTGCAGCGCATGGGTATGCGGTCCGGTCCGTCCAGCAGGCGCAGGGCGGGCGGGAGCGGGTCGATGGTGCGCTGCCCGACGACGAGGTCCTCGCCGAACTCCCCGCCGTGGCGCCGCACGGTCTCGCCCAGCCACTCCTCCATGGGGTCCTCGCGCTGCGCCGGCGGCAGCCGGCGCAGCGCGTCGAGGTAGGGGCGGCGCATCCGGCCGATGAGGTCCAGGCCGAACAGGAGCCGGACGTGGGCCGCGCCGACGGCCCGGGCGGCGACGGGACCCGCGAAGGTCAGGGGGTCCCAGACGACCAGGTCCGGCCGCCACCACCGGGCGTGGCGCACCAGGTCGTCGATCATCGCGGGTGCGGAGTACTGCTGGAACACCTGGGTGGTCATGGCGGTGAAGACGCCGTGCATGTACTCGTACGACAGCTTCTGCGGACGGATCTCGGTCATGTCCGTCCAGTACGCGTACCGCTCGGCGATCGCCCGGTAGTCGTCCCCGCCGCCGGCCGCCTCCCAGGCTCCCGGGTCCTGCGCTGTGCCGTCCCCGGACCCGTCGTGCTCGTGTCCGTGCTCGTGCTCGTGCTGTTCGTACGACTCCATCTGGGCCGCCAGGTCGAGCGCGGCTCCGGCCGTCACGGCCGTCAGGCCGGTGCGGGTGATGTCGTCGGCGAGGTCGGGCTGGCCGGCCATGTGGACCTCGTGGCCGGCCGCCCGCAGTGCCCAGGCCAGCGAGACCTGTGCGAACAGATGGGACTTCGCTGTGTGTGTGGTGAACAGGACCCGCATCGGGCACCCTTCCTCGGCCGGCGTGTTCGCGTGCTGTGGGCGCGGGCGCGCTCAGAGCACGCGGACGTCCGGGACGTAGCGGATCCACTTGCCGCCCGAGGCCCGGAACTGCTGTTCCTTGGCGATGATCTCCTCGGCGTGGTTCCAGGCGAACAGCAGGGCGTAGTCGGGGTAGGGGTTCTCGAAGTCGGCCCGGGACCGCACCGGGATGTGCGAGCCCGGTGTCAGCCGTCCCTGCTTGTTCGGGGTGGTGTCGGAGATGAAGGAGATCAGGTCGGGTCCGATGCCGCAGTAGTTGGCGACGGTGGCGCTCTTGGCCGTGGCTCCGTACCCGACGACCGTGCGGCCTTCGTCGCGCAGCCTGCGCAGCAGCGCGACCAGCTCGTCGCGGGCCCGCTCCACTCGGGCCACGAAGCCCTGCAGGGTGGCGAGCTCCGACAGTCCGCGCAGGCGTTCCTGCCCCAGCAGCTCGGCGACCGCGGGCGCGGGGGTGCGCCGTCCGGCGCGGGCGATGGTGTAGCGGACCTCTCCGCCGTGCACGGAGAGCCGTTCCACGTCGACCAGTTCGAAGCCGAACCGCTCGACCATGGCGCTCACGGAGGAGACGGAGAAGAAGTAGTAGTGCTCGTCGTAGATCTGGTCGAAGGAGGCGAGGTCGACGATGTCGGCGAGATAGGGGTCCTCGAAGACGAACACCCCGTCCGGTGCGAGCAGTTCGTCGACCCCCTTGAAGATGGAGTCCAGGTAGGGGATGTGGCAGATGGTGTTCGCCGCGAAGATGACCTGGGCGTGCCCCTCCTCCTTGCGGATGTCGGCGGCCGTCGACTCCTGGAAGAACTCGGTGGCGACGCGGATGCCCTGGCGGCGCGCGATGTCGGCCACGCTCTGCGAGGGTTCGACGCCCAGGTGGCGGACCCCGGCCTCGGCCAGGGCGCGGAGCATCACGCCGTCGTTGCAGCCCAGTTCGACGAGGAAGGCGTCCTTCCCGGTGAGTTCGGTCTCCAGGAAGTGCCGGGCGGTCCGCTCGAAGTGACTGCGCATGACGGAGGACCCGGACGACAGGTACGGGTAGTGGCTGTTGAACATCAGGTGGCGCGGTACTTCCTCGGTGAGCTGGACCATGGTGCAGTCGCCGCAGACGCCGACGGCCAGCCGGAAGAAGAACTCGTCGCCGAGGTATTCGGGCTCGAGGAGCCCGCTGGAGAGCGGTTGCTGTCCGAAGTCGATGAACTCGTGCAGCCGACCGCCGCAGATCCGACAACTGAGCACGATGGGTGTCCTCTTCCTTGAGTGGCGGATGAGCGGAGTGGCGAATCGTCACGGCGTGCGCGGGCGGACGTGCCCGGCGGGCGGGCTCACAGACCCCCCGGCCAGTCGTCGTCGGCGCGCAGCAGGGCCCGTGCCAGGTTCTGGTAGAAGGCCAGGACGCCGGGTTCCTTGGGGCTGAGGTGGCCGCGTGCGGCGAAGCGGGAGCCCACCGCCCGCTGGACGGCCTCCAGGCCGTTGCGGTCCTCGCTGTTGATCATTCCGGCGTACGTCTCGGCCTGCAGGCGCATCTCGTCGAGGTCGGCGCCCTCCAGCGCGGCGCGCGGCACGAGGATGCCGCCGCGGACCAGCGTCCGGTCGATCGTCTGCGGGATGAGGCTGAGCCAGATGACCATCTCGCCCGCCGCGGCCAGGCTCGCCGCGGGGAAGACGAAGATGCCGTACAGGTGGGCCTTCTCCGTCTCCGTCAGCGGCAGGGCGTAGGCCTCCTGCGGCTCGGTGAACGGGACGAGCAGGCGCAGCGCCCACGGGGAGTCGACCCGTACGTCCGTGTCGGACCCGCCGGGCGTCGACTGCTGGAGGGTCTCCGGGTGGAAGCCCATGACGTGGTAGTTCTCGTGGGCGTTCTCGACGGCGACCTTCCAGTTGCACGCCCACTCCTCGCTCCAGGAGCCGAGCTGCGCCATCCCGTCGAGCCGGTAGTTGGTCAGGTCGCCCGAGATGCGCTTCAGTTCGGGGGCGAGGGGGGCCGCGGCCGCGTCGAGGTTGACGTACACGAAGCCGTGCCACTCCTCGACGGCGAAGGCGGGGAGTCTGCAGTCCTTCGGGTCGAAGTCCGGGTTCCTGCGCATGTGGGTGGCGCCGATGAGGCGGCCGTCGAGCCCGTACCGCCACAGGTGGTACGGGCAGGTGAAGGAGTCGGCCCGTCCCCTGGCGCCGGGTTCGACGAGCGGCATCATCCGGTGCCGGCAGACCGGTGACATCCCGTGGAGCGTGCCGTCCGCGTCGCGGGTGACCAGGATCTGTTCCCCCGCGATGTCGACCGATACGTAGCTGTTCGTCTCGGCGAGTTCGTCGCGGTGCGCGACGAGCACCCACGAGCGTCCGAAGACGCGGGTGCGTTCGAGCTCGTACAGCTCGGGCGAGGTGAAGGCGCGGGGCGGCAGACTGAGCCGGGGCGCGTGGTCCAGGTAGCCGCGCAGTACGTCCAGCAGCTCGGCGACCTCTGCCGACGGGGAGCCGGCGCGCCCGTCGGCGGTCCGGTCTGTGCTCGTTCCTGTGCTCACGGTGGGGACTCCAACCTGTGCCGCGGGTCCGTGGTGCCCCGACCCTGGCAGGGGGGATTCGAAGCCTGCTCGACAGCGGGGACCGGGCCCGCGAGCGGCTCCGGGGACCCGCGCGTCCAGCCGGTCTCCGGCGTTCCTCTAGCGGCCGGCCCGACCATCGGTCCCGCCGGACCCCTGTCCCTTCCGCCGCACCCGTCGCCCTGTCGCCGGCGGGTGCCCGTCGAGCGAGGTCGCCGTGTACGGAGCCGAACTGGCCGAGATCTACGAGCTCATCCACCGCAGCCGCGGCAAGGACTACCTCCAGGAGGCGGCCGAGGTGGAGCGGCGGGTGCGGGCGCACAAGCCGGACGCGGGGAGCCTGCTCGACGTGGCCTGCGGCACCGGGGCCCATCTGCGGTGTTTCGACGAGCTGTTCGACGAGGTGGCCGGGCTGGAGCTGTCCGAGCCGATGGCCCGCTTCGCCCGGGCGGCGCTGCCGCACGTGCCCGTGCACGTGGGCGACATGCGGGACTTCGAACTGGGCCGCACCTATGACGTCATCACGTGCATGTTCGGCTCGATCGGCTACCTGCTGACGCAGGAGGCGCTGGTCGGTGCGCTGCGCCGGTTCGCTCGGCACCTGGCGCCCGACGGGGTGCTGGCCGTCGACCCGTGGTGGTTCCCCGAGACGTACCTGCACGGCCATGTCGCCGGCGCCACGGCGACGGTCGGGGGGCGGACCGTGTCGCGGGTCTCCCACTCCGTACGGGAGGGGGCCGCTTCCCGGATGAACGTGCACTACCTCGTCGCGGACGGGGCGTCGGGCGTCCGGCACTTCCACGAGACGCACCTGATCGGCCTGTTCTCGCAAGGGCAGTACGAGGATGCGTTCGCGGCCGCCGGCTTCCGCGTCGACTACGTCCCCGTGGCGCCCGCCGGCCGCGGGCTCTTCGTCGCCGTCCCGTCCGCCGGCTGATCCGGCGAACGGGACGGCGGGGTTCAGGACCGCTGTACCAGTTCCGCGTTGGCCTGCTCCAGGAACTGGTTCAGCGTCTTGATGCGGGTCTCCGCGTCCGGCATGCCGATGGAATACCTCCGCTCGACCTGGCTGATCGCTTCGAGCAGGGCGAGCGAGTCGTAGCCGAGGACGCTCAGCTCGACGTCACCGACGCCCTCTCCGTCCAGATCGGCGCCGTCCGCCTCGCCCGCGCACTCGCGGAAGATCTCGACCAGTACCGGCAGGGTCAGTTCACTCATCACACGTACCTCTCTCCGCTGGTGGGGGACCGGGCGCCCGCCGACGGGCGCCCGGGGTGGCGGCAGGGGCTCAGCCCGCCGCCTTCCACATGTCGTGCAGGGAGGCCCGCAGCCCGATGGCCGGGCGCCAGCCCAGTACCCGTTCCGCGCGCCGGATGTCGGCCTTCGTCCAGCCGCCGCCCTTGCTCTCCACCGCCCCGCCGGTCTCCTGGACCGTGCCGGGCGGGAAGCCGGCCGCCTCGACCAGGGTGGTGACCAGTTCGCGCATGGTGGGCGCCTCACCGCGTCCGATGTTGAACACGGTGCCGGCGGCGGCCGCGTCCGCGGCCACCAGGACGGCCGAGGCCACGTCCCGCACGTCGACGTAGTCGCGTGCCGCGTCCGCGATCACCAGCTCCAGCCGCTCCCCCGGTGCCAGTGCGCGCAGCCGGTTCAGCACGGTGCCCAGGAAGCTCGCCTCCGACGGGTGCGGACCGCACACGTTGACCGGGCGCAGCACGACCCCGTCGACGTCCCCGGTCCGGGCCGCCTCCAGTACGGCCTGCGACCCGGCCAGTTTCGTCCGGGCGTACGGGGTGGTGGGCTCCGGCGGCACCGATTCGTCGATGCCGTCGGGGTCCGGGGACACGAATCCGTACTCGTGGATGCTGCCGACGTGGACGACGCGGGGGCGGGTGGGCAGCTTCGCGACGCCGGCGAGCATCCGCTCCACCAGCCGCACGTGGGCGTGGTGCATCGCCTCCTCGGTCACGACCCATCCGCCCGTGGCGTTGACGACGACCTCCACGTTCCGCTCGGCGAGGAGGTCGGCGATGTCCCGGGGATCCGCCTGCGCCACGTCCAGCGGGACGAAGGGGTGCCGGGCGGTGTGCGGCGCGGGGCGCCGGGCCACGCCCAGCACCTCGTGTCCCGCGCGCGTGAACGCCGCGGCCACCTGCCGACCGATGGTGCCGGTCGCGCCCAGTACCGCGACCGTGCGGGGCGTGCTCGGCCTGCTCACCTCATGCGGGCTCGTCACCGGGTCCTCCCTTCCGCGCCGTCACGGGCGCCGGTCGTCACGGGTGACGCGGCGTTCGCGCACCTTCAGTTCGCCGTCGACCCGGACGAGCACGTCGTCGCACACGCACATCAGGTGCAGCCGGGGGCTGCCGCCCCGGGCCGTGGCGATGATCTGCGCGTACGAACGGACGTTCAGGGAGCCGTCCTCGCCCTGCCGGACCGACACCATGCCGAGCAGGTGGCGGTGCACCTCGCCGGCCTCGGCCAGCGCCGCGGCGGCCTTGTCGACCCCCTCGGCCAGGGCGGCCCGGCCGACGACGGGCTCGGGCAGTGAGGGCGGCGCGAACGATCCGTCCTCGGTGAAGGTCCGCGCCCAGCCCTCGCCGTCCCCGGCGTCCAGCAGGTGCATGTGATCGGCGTAGAACTGTTGCACTTCGGCATAGAGGGAATCGAACGACGACGAGGTTCCCGTCCGCATTGCCACCGCGTCCTCCTCACGCTGGTCCCGTTCGGGGCGAACGGGCGCACCCGCGAACGATTCACGACGCCCTTCGACATCGGCTCGAACGTGACGCGCGGGAGCCGAGTGAGGCTTGAGCGCTTCTCCGTCGGCGCGGAGCACGATCTGCTCGTCGGTGCGAGCGGTTCGGTGCGTAGGAGGTCCGTGTGCGGTTGATCGACCTGTCGTCGGCGGTGGATGCCACGGCGTACGAGCCGGATCCGGTGGTGCACGAGGTGTTGACGCCACGTCAGGGTGCGGAGCACATGAGCGCGGAGATGCGCACGCACTTCGGGCTGGAGTTCTCCCCGGACGAACTGCCCGACGGGGAGTTCCTCTCGCTCGACCGGATCACCCTGACCTCGCACACCGGCACGCACGTCGACGCGCCGTCGCACTACGGCTCCAGGGCCGGGTACGGCGACGGCGTGCCGCGGCACATCGACCGGATGCCGCTGGACTGGTTCTGCAGGCCGGGGATCGTGCTCGACCTCACCGACGCGGCGACCGGTGTCGTCGGGGCCGCGCGGCTGGAGAAGGAGTTCGAGCGGATCGGCCGCACCCCGGCGCCGATGGACATCGTCCTGCTGCGCACCGGGGCCCCGGCGCGGGCGGGCACGCCGGAGTACTTCACCGAGTTCGCCGGGCTGGACGGGCCGGCCGTGCACCTGCTGCTGGACCTGGGGGTGCGGGTGATCGGGACCGACGCGTTCAGCCTGGACGCCCCGTTCACCGACATCATCGAGCGCTACCGGCGCTCCGGTGACCGTTCGGTGCTGTGGCCGGCCCACTTCGCCGGCCGCGACCGGGAGTACTGCCAGATCGAGCGCCTGGCGAACCTCGACGCCCTGCCCGCCCCGTACGGGTTCACCGTCGTCTGCTTCCCCGTGAAGATCGCGGGCGGGGGCGCGGGCTGGACCAGGGCGGTCGCCATGGTCGACGAGTGACCCCGACCCCGACCCCTACGCCGACACCGACACCCACTGGAGAGAGATGTACGGACAGGAGCTGGCGGAGGTCTACGAGATCTTCTACCGCAGCCGGGGCAAGGACTGGCCTGCCGAGGCGGCCCACGTCACGGCCCTCGTACGGGCGCGGTGCCCGGACGCGGACTCCCTGCTCGACGTGGCCTGCGGCACCGGAGCCCATCTGGAGACCTTCGGAACGCTGTTCAAGCACACCGAGGGCCTGGAGATCGCCGCCCCGATGCGGGAGCTGGCGCACCGGCGGCTGCCGGCGGTGACGGTCCACCCCGGCGACATGCGCGCCTTCGGCCTCGGCCGCACCTTCGACGCGGTCGTGTGCATGTTCTGCGCCATCGGCTACCTCGGCACCGTCGCCGACATGCGGGACGCGGTGCGGTCGATGGCCCGGCACGTACGCCCCGGCGGGGTGCTCGTCATCGAGCCGTGGTGGTTCCCCGAGGACCATGTCGAGGGCTACGTCGCGGGCGACCTCGGCCGGGAGAACGGCCGCACGGTGGCGCGGATCTCGCACTCGACCCTCCAGGGCCGCGCGACCCGGATGGAGGTGCGGTTCCTGGTCGGCGACAGCTCGGGCATCCGGGAGTTCACCGAGGTCGACGTCCTCACCCTCTTCACCAAGGACGAGTACCTCGCGGCGTTCGCCGACGCCGGGTGCACCGTCGAGTACCTCCCCGGCGACCCGACCGGCCGCGGTCTGTTCGTCGGTGTACGGCAGTAGGACCCCATCCAGGCACGCGCCGGAGACGAGCGGAGACAGTGACTCAGCCATGACCACTTACGTATGGGACTACCTGCGCGAGTACGAGAACGAGCGGGAGGACATCCACGACGCCGTCGAGACCGTACTGCGGTCGGGGCAGCTCGTGCTCGGCGCCAGCGGGCGCGGCTTCGAGGAGGAGTTCGCCGCCTACCACGGGGTCGGGCACGCGGTGGGCGTCGACAACGGCACCAACGCGATCAAGCTGGGCCTCCAGGCGATCGGCGTGGGCCCCGGCGACGAGGTGATCACGGTCTCGAACACCGCCGCGCCCACGGTGGTGGCCATCGACTCCGTGGGGGCGACGCCGGTCTTCGTCGACGTCCACCCCGACACCTACCTGATGGACGTCGGGCAGGTCTCCGCGGCCGTCACCGAGCGCACCAGGTGTCTGCTGCCGGTCCATCTGTACGGCCAGTGCGTGGACATGACCGCGCTCCGGGCCGTGGCGGACGAGCACGGCCTGGTGGTCTTCGAGGACTGCGCCCAGGCCCACGGCGCCCGCCAGGGCGGACGCCTCGCCGGAACCTGGGGGGCCGCGGCCGGGTTCTCCTTCTATCCCACCAAGGTGCTCGGGGCCTACGGCGACGGCGGCGCCGTCATCACCTCGGACCCGGCCGTGGACGCCGCGCTGCGGCGGCTGCGGTACTACGGCATGGAGGAGCGCTACTACGTCGTCCAGACGCCGGGGCACAACAGCCGCCTGGACGAGCTGCACGCGGAGATCCTGCGCCGCAAGCTGCGCCGGCTCGACGCCTACGTCGAGGGCAGGCGCGCGGTGGCCCGCCGGTACGCCGAGGGCCTCGCCGGCACCGGGCTGGTCCTGCCCTCGACGGCACCGGGCAACGACCACGTCCACTACGTCTACGTGGTCCGCCATCCGCGGCGCGACGCGATCATCGAGGCGCTGAAGGCCTACGACATCCAGCTGAACATCAGCTACCCGTGGCCGGTCCACACCATGACGGGCTTCGCCCACCTCGGATACGCCAAGGGGTCCCTGCCCGTCACCGAGTCGGCGGCCGAGGAGATCTTCTCGCTGCCCATGTACCCCTCGCTGGACCCGGCGGTGCAGGACAAGGTGATCGGTGCGCTCCACGACGTACTGGCCACGCTGTGAGCCCTGTCCCCACCGGGCGGGAGGGGCACGGCGGCCGCCGGGTCCGCATGGGTGTGCTCGGCTGCGCGGACATCGCGCTGCGCCGGATGCTCCCGGCCATCGCGGCGGCCGAGTCGGCCGAGCTCGTCGCGGTGGCCAGCCGGGACGCCGCCAAGGCGCGGCGGGCGGCGGCCCGGTTCGGGTGCGCCGGGGTCAAGGGTTACCGGGCGCTGCTGGAGCGGGACGACATCGACGCCGTGTACGTGCCGCTCCCGCCCGCGCTGCACTTCGAGCAGGTGGCCGAGGCGTTGCGGGCCGGCAAGCACGTGCTGTGCGAGAAGCCGCTGTGCACGACCCACGCGGAGGCCGTCGAGCTGATGGAGCTGGCTCGGCGGCACCGCCGGATCCTCGCCGAGAACTTCATGTTCCTGCACCACTCCCAGCACGCCGGGGTCCGCTCGCTCGTCGAGTCGGGTGCCATCGGCGGGCTGGAGGTGCTCTCCGGGTCCTTCGGCGTACCGCCGCTGGACCCCGCCGGGTTCCGGTACGCCCCCTCGCTCGGCGGCGGTGCGCTGCTGGACGTCGGCGTCTATCCGCTGCGCACGGCGCAGATGTACCTGTCCGGTGAGCCGGAGGTGCTGGCGGCCACCCTGCGGGTGGACGACGCGACCGGGGTGGACGTGGCGGGCACGGCGCTGCTGTGCGCCCCCGACGGCGTCGCGGCGCAGCTGGAGTTCGGCTTCCGCCACTCCTACCGGTCGCGCTACGCCCTGTGGGGCGGCGCGGGACGGATCTCGGTGGAGCGGGCCTACACCCCGCCGGAAGTGCTGAAGCCCGTGGTCCGGCTCCAGCAGCAGGACCGGCTGACCGAGCTGGCGATGCCCGCGGACGACCAGGTGCGCAACGCGCTGGCCGCGTTCACGGCCGCCGTCCTGGCCGGCGGGGACGGACCGGTCGGCGAAGCGGAGTCGCTCCTGCAGGCCAGGCTGGTCGAGGACGTCCGCAAGGCCGCCAGGATCGTCGTCGGGTGAGGCGGCAGGACGGCGCCGGGAACGGGGCCGGGAACGGGGCCGCGCACCGGACGGGCGGCGGGCTCCCGAACTGCGGCGTCCGCGGCGCGGACCTACGCTGATCCGGTGACCGGCCGCACCGCAGGCAGGGTGTCACCCGGCGCCATCCGGTGGCGGTCCCAGGGAGGTGACGCCCGATGTCCGCACCCCGGGCAGCAGCCGTGGTCCGCCGCGCGGCCGCGGGAACCGTCTTTCTGATCGTGTTCGCGGGCGCCGGCCCGGGCACCGCCCTGGCCGACGACAACGGCATGGCCGACAAGAGCGCGCAGGCCATCGCCGACGCCTCGCGCAAGGCCATGTCGGAGGTCACGTCCATGCGCATGGTGGCCAAGGTGACCGAGGGGTCGGGCACCACCGCGCTGGACATCCGCTTCGACGAGGCGGGCAACTGCGTCGGCAGCGTCAGGCCTCCCGGCGGCTCCGGCCGGGCCGACGTGATCAAACGCGGCAACGACGTGTGGATGAAGCTCGACGACGCGCTGCTGCGGGCCCAGGTGCCGGCCGCCGCGGCCGAGGACGCGATCGCACTGATCGACGGCCGCTACCTGCACGGCACCACGGACAACATCATGCTGCGCGATTTCGCACAGTTCTGCGATCTCGACCACTTCACGTCGGAGTTCTCCTCGAAGCCGGCGAACGAGCAGCTGAAGAAGGGCGCGCGCAGCAGCGTCGACGGCCGTCCGGCCATCACGGTCACCGGCAAGCGCGGCGGGGACACCGGCACCTACCAGGTGTCCACGCAGGACGAGCCGTACCTCCTGCGCCTCCAGGGCGCCAAGGCCTCCGGCGAGCGCGTGGAGGCCACCTTCTCCGCCTTCGACGAGCCGGTCCGGCCCAAGCCCCCCGCGCCCGCCGACTCGGTCGACCTGTCCAAGCTCCAGTAGCGCGCCGCACGAAAGGGACCACCATGATCACCACTGACTTCGCGGCGGGCGCCCCCTGCTGGATCGACCTCGGCGTTCCCGACGTGCCCGCCGCGGCCGCGTTCTACGGGGCCGTGCTCGGCTGGGACTACGAGTCCATGGGCGAGGGCGAGGACATGGAGGGCGGGATGTTCCGGAAGGACGGGAAGGTCGTCGGCGGACTCGGCAGGCTCACCGAGGAGGGTGCCCGCCCGGCCTGGATGATCTACTACAGCGTGCCCGACGCGGACGCCGCCACCCAGGCCGTCGAGCGCGCCGGGGGCACGGTGCGGGTGCCGCCGAGGGACCTCGACGAGTGGGGGCGGATGGCCCAGTACAGCGACCCGCTGGGGGGCCAGTTCGCCGTCTGGCAGCCGGGGACCAGCAAGGGGGTCGAGCTGGTCGACGAGCCGGGCTCGCTGTCGTGGACGGAACTCTGCACGAGCGACGCCGCGGCGGCCAAGGACTTCTACGGCGGGGTCTTCGGCTGGTGGTTCAGCGACATGGAGCTGCCGGGCGGCGGAGGGACGTACGCCCTGGTCACGCCCGAGGGGCAACCCGCGGAGCGCATGCACGGCGGCGTGATGGAGCTGCCCGCCGAGAACCTGGCCGCGGCGGGCGGGAGGCCGTACTGGCACCCCGTCTTCGCCGTCACCGACTGCGACGCTGCGGTCGCCGCGGTCACCGGGAACGGCGGGAGCGTGCAGATGGGGCCGGAGGACGCCGAGGGCGTCGGACGGCTGGCCGTCTGCCTCGACCCGGCGGGCGCCGACTTCGTGGTGCTGGCCCCGTCGCCGGACTGACCCTGGTCCCGGTGGCCCTGGTCCCGGTGGCCCCGCCGAGGCCGGACCGGCAGGGGTCAGACCCGGGAGCGGTACGCACGCATCGCGAGCGGGACGAAGACGATCGCGATGCCCGCCGCCCAGATCAGCGACCACATGATCGGCTCGCCGGCCGGGGTGCCGAGCAGCAGCCCGCGGAAGGCGTCGGACAGCTGGGTGACGGGATTGACGTTCACCCAGGCCTGGAGCCAGCCGGGCATCGTGTCGACCATGACGAACGCGCTGCTCGTGAAGGTGATCGGGAAGATCAGCGTGAAGGCGAAGACCTGCACCTTCTCCGCGTCGCCGGCCAGCATTCCGATCAGCACGGCCGTCCACGACATGGCCGCGGCGAAGACCAGGAGCAGCAGCAGTCCGCCGACGAACCCGGCGGCGCCGCCGGTGATCTCGAAGCCCAGCAGGGTGCCCAGGGCGATCATCAGGAGCATCGCCCAGAGCTGCTTGGCCAGGTCGGCCGTGATGCGTCCGAGGAGCGGCGCCGAGCGGGCGATGGGCAGGCTGCGGAGCCGGTCGAAGACGCCCTTGGTGAGGTCGGTGTTCAGCGCCATGGCCGTGTACATGCTCATGAACAGCGTGTTCTGGACGATGATCCCGGCGAGCGCGTACTGCAGGTACGCCTGCGGGGACCCGGCCATCTGTCCGCCGAAGACGAAGGTGAACAGGAAGACGAACATGATCGGCGAGATGCTGTAGTCGACGAGCTCCAGCGGATTGTGCTTGACGGAGACCAGGCTGCGCCAGGCGAGCGTCGCTGTCTGCCGCAGCGCCGCCAGGGGGCGCACCCGGCCGCTGCCGCCCAGGGTGCCGGTCACGGGTGCGGAAGCGGTGGTCATGACAGGCTCCCGGCGGTCGCGTACTGCTCGTCGTCACCGTCACCGCCACCGTCGTCCGCTGCGGTCTGCGGCTGCGCCCGGTGGCCGGTCAGGACCATGAACACCTCGTCGAGCGACGAGCGCCGCAGGGTCAGCTCGGCCACGGCGATGCCCGCCTGGTCCAGCCTGCGGACCACGCTCGGCATGAGCTCCGGGTCCCTGACGGGCGCGGTGACCTCGTCGCCGTCGATCTCGGCCAGCGGGCCCGCGGCCTCGGCGAGCAGGGCGTGCGCCCGGGCGAGGTCCGCGGTCCGGGCCGGCCGCAGCTGGAGCACCTGGCCGCCCACCTGCGCCTTCAGCTCGTCGGGCGTGCCGTCGGCGATGACCGTGCCCTTGTCGATCACGACGATGCTGTCGGCCAGCCGGTCCGCCTCGTCCAGGTACTGCGTGGTCAGCAGCACCGTGACCCCCTCGGCGACGAGGCCGCGCAGCATGTCCCACACCTCGCCGCGGCTGTGCGGGTCGAGCCCGGTGGTCGGCTCGTCCAGGAAGAGGATCTGCGGCCGCCCCACCAGGCTCGCCGCGAGGTCCAGGCGCCGCCGCATGCCGCCCGAGTACGTCTTGGTGGCCCGTCCCGCCGCCTCGACCAGCTGGAAGCGGTCGAGCAGCTCGGCGGCCCGGGCCCGGGCCGCGCTGCGCGGCATGCCCAGCAGCCGCCCGATCATCAGCAGGTTCTCCGTGCCGGTCAGGTTCTCGTCGACGGCGGCGTACTGGCCGGTGAGCCCGATCACCGATCGGACCCGGCCCGCCTGCCGGACGACGTCGTACCCGGCGACCTCCGCGCGGCCCTCGTCCGGCTGGAGGAGGGTGGCGAAGATGCGGACGGCGGTCGTCTTGCCCGCGCCGTTGGGCCCGAGCAGGCCGAGGACGCTGCCGGCGGGCACCTGGAGGTCCACGCCGGCCAGTGCGCGGGTCTGCTTGAACCGCTTCGCCAGGCCTTCGGCCCGGATCGCGTACTGCATGGAGATCACCCCGGACGGGAGGTACGTGCTGCTGTCACTTCCCTCAACTGTGACGCACGCCACTGACATTGTCCGGCCGGGCGCACGGCCCGGGCGGCGCGGGCCGGTGCGGCCGGACGGACAACGGAGAGGCCAGATCCCTCCAACCCCCTTGCCGGGGTGGCGGCCCGGCGGCGGAACGGCGGGCGCGCGGGTCGCGGACGGCCGATTCTTCGGTGTCAGGTACACCTGACCGATCGGGGAAGACCGTGTACGAGCACATGGCCGGGCCGAGCGCGCCGGCCGGGATGAGAGGGTCCGCCGAGCGGGCCGAGAGCGCGGCGCGGGTCGTGGCCTGGCTGGCCGCCCGCGACGAGGCGGAGCAGGCGCTGCGGGAGGCCCTGGGGCGGCCGCCGAGCCAGCGCGACGACACCGTGGCGCGGATGGCCGAGGCCCTGCGGGCGGCCGCCCAGGGGCTTGGGGAGCCCGCGATCGCTGTGGCCGCCGGCGTGCCGGAGCGGATGCTGCGCGGGTGGCTGGAGCAGGACCAGGCCTTCGCGGCGGCGCTGCGGGCCGCGCGGGCCCTGGCGGACGGGCACGGCCTGACCGCGGACGGCGGCGCCACGCCGGCGATGCTGCGGGTCGTCCTGGACGCCGTGGGGCGGGGTGCGGCCTGGCCGGTGGCCGGCCGGCTGGCCGGGTTCTCCGTCCGCCGCTTCAACCGGCTGCGGCGGACCACCTCCGGAGTGGAGGCGCTGCTGGAGGCGGCGCAGCGGATGCGCTCGCGGACGGCGCGGGAGGCCCGTACGGCTCGCGGCGGGCGCGTCGCGCACCCTGCGGAGAGCAAGACCGCGGCGGGCGATCGCCGTTACCGCCTCGTACAACTGGACGATCCACTGCTTTCCCCACCGGGGAACACTCGCATTAGGTTAGGCTTACCTAAGTCAAACTAGGGGCGGCGACGACCGGCCGCCCGCGCGAGGGGGACCCCGGTCATGGACCTGTCCAAAGTCACGCCCTATCCGATGCCCGACGAGGCCGCGCTCCCGCCCTCGTCGGAAGCCTGGACCTTCGAACCCGGCCGGGCCGCCCTGCTGATCCTCGGCATGCAGCCGCAGTTCCTGCGGTCGTTTCCGGCGACCGCGGCGCCCGGCGGCGAGCTGCTCGCCAACGCCGCCGCGCTGCGCCGGGAGGCGCGGGCCCGCCGGATACCCGTCGTGTTCGGCCACGCCCCGGGGGCGGGCCCCGGCCCCGACGACCCGCTGGTCCCCGAACGCGGCGACCACGTGATCACGTACGTCCGCGAGAACGCCTTCCTCCGCAGCCACCTGCGCCGCGTCCTCGCCCTCACCGGCCGCGACCAGCTGCTGCTGTGCGGCCTGTTCGCCGCGGGCGGGGTGCTGCTCACGGCGGCCGATGCGCGGATGCACGGCATCCAGCCCTTCGTGGCGGCGGACGCCGTCGCCGACGTCGGCCCGGAGGACCACGCCCTCGCCATCCGCTGGACCGCCGCCCGGTGGGGCGTGGTCCGCACCACCCGAACCCTCCTCCAGGAAATGGCAGGCCCATGACGACCCCTCCCCCCGCACCGGCCGCGCACGAGAAGCACGGGCAGGGACGGGCGCGCACCGTGATCGAGGCGCTGCCGTGGCTGGAGCGCTACCGGGACCGCACGGTGGTGGTGAAGTTCGGCGGCAACGCGATGGTCGACGAGGAGCTGAAACGGGCGTTCGCGGCGGACGTGGTGTCCCTGCGGTACGCCGGGCTGCGGCCGGTCGTGGTGCACGGCGGCGGCCCCCAGATCAGCTCGCTGCTGCGGCGGCTGGACCTGGAGGTGTCGTTCGCGGCGGGGCTGCGGGTCACCACCCCCGAGGTGATGGAGGTGGTGCGGATGGTGCTGGCCGGTCAGGTCCAGCGGGAGCTGGTGGGGTTGGTCAACGAACACGGCCCGTTCGCCGTCGGGATGACCGGCGAGGACGCCCGCACGCTCACGGCGGTGCGGCGCCCGGCCCTCGTCGACGGGCGCGAGGTGGACATCGGCCTGGTCGGCGAGGTGGTGTCGGTGGACCCGGACACGGTGCGGGCCCTGCTGGACCGGGGCCGGATCCCGGTGATCTCACCGGTGGCGCGCGGTACGGACGGGCAGGTCTACAACGTCAACGCCGACCTGGCAGCGGCGGCGCTGGCGGCCGCACTGGGCGCGGAGAAGCTCGTGATGCTGACCGACGTGGCGGGGCTGATCCCCGACTGGCCGCGCGGC
This sequence comes from Streptomyces sp. A0592, assembly GCF_004795115.1. Taxonomy (NCBI): domain Bacteria; kingdom Bacillati; phylum Actinomycetota; class Actinomycetes; order Kitasatosporales; family Streptomycetaceae; genus Streptomyces; species Streptomyces sp. A0592. The sequence continues at coordinate 6,295 of NZ_SSBM01000011.1, read as the reverse complement.
ACCTCCGTGGTGGACCGGCTGACCGCGGCGGAACTGGCCGGTCTGCTGCCGTCGTTGGACGGCGGCATGGCCCCGAAGATGGAGGGCTGCCTGCGGGCGGTCCGCGGCGGAGTGGCCATGGCGCACGTGCTGGACGGGCGGGTGCCGCACTCGCTGCTGCTGGAGGTCTTCAACGACACCCCCGTCGGCACCTGCGTGGTGCCGGACCCCGCCCCCGACCGGGCGCCCGGCACCGGAACGGGTACCGGCCGATAGCCCGGATCGCTACCCACGGGTAGCGGCCCGGCCCTCAAGTCGGCCGGGCCGGCCATGCGTTGAGCGACAGCGGCAGGATCCTCCCGCTGCGGGGAGCCGTCCAATCGAAAGGCCGACCGCATCCAACGGGACGCCCTGAAAGCGCGATTCCCGGGGGTCGGTACGAGCCACCGCGAGCCACGCCCGGCACCACCCCGCCAGGCGTCCGCCGCGGGGCCCGATCCCCCGAATTCCCGGCCTTCCGGGATCACCGGCGGCCGATTCGCGCCGCTCGGGACGGCCGGGAGGGCGCACCGAGCGCCGCCCGCCCGGTTCCCGGCCCGATCTTGCCCATCAACCAACCTCCGTGAAAGCTACGGCGGTTGGCGGTTCGCCATGCCTTCGGCCGGGTGACCTGCGGTGACTTGACACACCCCGAACGATCAGTGACGTTAGGTCAGCCTTACCTAAGTAGCCAGGTAAGTCCGAGGAAGGATGGGCATGTCCGCACCACATACGCACACCGGGTCCGGGGACCGGATCCCCGTTGTCCGGGACCTGGTGGGCATCGGCTTCGGCCCCGCCAACCTGGCCCTGGCGATCGCCGTGGCCGAGCACAACGCCCGGCGGTCCGCCGACGAGGCGGTCCTGGCGGCGTTCGTCGAGCGCCAGGAGGCCTTCTGCTGGCACTCGGGCATGCTGCTGGACGGCGCCACCATGCAGGTGTCCTTCCTCAAGGACCTGGTGACCCTCCGGAACCCGGCCAGCCCCTACAGCTTCCTGCAGTACCTCCAGGAGCACGGGCGGCTCCCGGACTTCATCAACCAGAAGACCTTCTTCCCCACCCGGGTCGAGTTCCACGACTACTTCCGGTGGTGCGCCGAGGACTTCGCCGCCCAGGTCTCCTACGGCGCCGAAGCCACCCGGGTGGCCGCGGCCCGCGACCTGCCCGGGGCGGACCCGGACGCCCTGGAGGTCGTGGAGGTCCACCACCGCCCGGCCGGCGCGCCCCCGTCGGACGCCGCCGAGGCGGCTCCGCTGTACGCGCACAACCTGGTCCTCGGCACCGGGCTGCTGCCCCGGCTCCCCGAGGGCGTGAGCCGCGGCGAGCACATCTGGCACACCAGCGAACTGCTGCACCGCACCCGCTCCCTGACCGGGCTCACGCACCGCCGGTTCGTCGTGGTCGGCGCGGGCCAGTCGGCCGCCGAGGCCGCCGAGCACCTGCACCGGGCCTTCCCCGAGGCGGAGGTGTGCGCCGTCTTCGCGCGCTACGGCTACAGCCCCGCCGACGACAGCCCCTTCGCCAACCGGATCTTCGACCCGGCCGCCGTGGACGACTTCTACGCCGCGCCCGACGAGGTCAAGCAGAAGCTCCTCGGCTACCACGCCAACACCAACTACTCGGTCGTGGACGGGGACCTGATCACCCAGCTCTACCGGACCGTGTACCAGGAGAAGGTCTCAGGGACCGAACGGCTGCGGATCCTGAACACCAGCGAGGTCGCCGACGTCCGCGAGGAGGCGGGCGGCGCCCGCGCCACCGTCCGCTCACTGATCGACGGAACCGCCGCCGAACTGCACTGCGACGCCGTGGTGTACGCCACCGGCTACGGCTCCCCGGACCCGCGCGACCTCCTCGGCGATCTGGTCGACGAGTGCCTCACCGACGGCCGGGGACGGCTCCGGATAGGCCGCGACCACCGGGTCGTCACGACCCCGCGGCTGCGGGCCGGGATCTACCTCCAGGGCGCGGGCACCGAGCACACCCACGGCCTCACCTCCTCCCTGCTCTCCACCCTGGCCGTCAGGTCCGGCGAGATCTGCGACTCCCTGCTGCTGAGCGGCGCGGAGCGCGCGGTGAGGACCGGCCGCGACCGGCTGGCGGCGGCCGCTGCCGGGGCCGCCCCCCATCCCTCGGGAATCCGGAGCTGACACGTGTCCGCCACCTCTTCCCCCACCCCGGCCGCACCGGCCGCCCCCTCCGTGCCCGCGGTGCCCGCCGCCGGCGCACCGGACGCCGTACCGCTGACCGCGGCGCAGACCGAGTTCCTGGCGGCGCAGTCCGCCGCTCCCGGGTACGCCGGGCACAACGTCGGCCAGTACGTCGAACTCGCCGGGCCCGTCGACACCGAGGCCCTGCGGGACGCGGTGGCCGCCGCCCTCGACGAGGCCCCCTGGCTGCGGTTCCGGCTGACCCGGGGCGACGACGGCCCCCGGCAGTCCCCCGTGCGCTCGCCGGGGCGCCCCCGGCGGCCCGCCCTGCTCGACACCTCCGGCGCCGCCGACCCGGTGGCCGCCGCGCTGGGCCTGGTCCGCGGCCAGCTCGCCTGCCCGCCCCGGCTCGACCTGCTCACCGATCCGCCGGTCCCCGGGGACGTGCCGGACCTCGCCGGGAGCGTGCTCGTCACGGTCGGCCCCGGACACCACCTGCTGGTGCAGTTCTTCCACCAGCTCGCCGTGGACGGACACGGACTCGCCCTGCTCAACCACCGCATCGCCGAGCTGTACACGGCGGCCGTGCGCGGACGTACCGCCGGGCCGTCGCCGTTCGCCCCGGTGACCGCGCTCGTCGAGGCGGAGAGCGCCTACGCCGCCTCCGCCGAGCGGCGCTCCGATCTGGCCGCCTGGACCCGCCGCCTGGCCGGGGCCGCGCCGCCCGCGCCGCTGCGCGGGCGCAGCGCGCCGCCCGCCGACACGGCGCTGCGCCGCACCGTGCTCCTCGACGCGGCCGACACCGCCGCCGTCGAGGCCGCCGCCCGGAGCGCCGGAGTCACCTGGGGCGAGGCGGTGCTCGCGGCCACGGCCGCGCACACCACCGCGCGGACCGGGGCGGCGGAGGCGCTGCTCGCCGTGTACGCGGCGGCCCGCACGGCCCCCGGCACGCTGCGGGTCCCGGCCGCGGCCGTGAACATCCTGCCCGTACGGATCGCGGCCGGGCGGGCCGACACCTTCCGGGACCTGCTGGCGCGGGCGGCCGCGGAGACCGCGTTCCTGCGGAGGCACCAGCGGGTGCGCGGCACCGAGGTGGCGCGGGCCGTCTGGCCCGGTCACACCGGTGCCCGGGTGCCCGGGCCGCTGGTCAACCTGCGGCCGTTCGAGACCGAGCTCGACTTCGCCGGGGTGCCGGGCCGGGTCGTCAGCCTGGCCTCCGGGCCGGTGGACGACCTCGCCGTCTCGGCCTCCCGTTCCCCCGAAGGCCTGCTCCGTCTCGATCTGGACGCCAACCCCGCCCTGTACGAACCGGCCGAACTGGAGTCCGAGGCAGCCGGATTCGCCGCCCTGCTGGCCGGGCTGGCCCGGCGCCCGCGGACGCCCGTCGGGAGGATCGCCGCCGTCCGGCCGGACGCCGACGGCTCCGCGCGGTCGGGTGCCGCCCCGTCGGACGCCGTGCGACCGGTGCCCGTACCGGCCGGGGACCACGAGGCCGGACCGCTGACCCTGCTGCCCGCCGCACACCGGCTGCGGGAGGCACCTGGGCCCGCCGAAGGCGCCCACGAGCACGTCCTGCTGGAGGTTCCGGCGGGGCTGCGGACGGCTCCGCTGCGCCGCGCCCTGACCACCCTGGCGCGCCGGCACCCGGCGCTGCGCCTGGCCCTGCACCGGTCGCACGGCGTCTGGAGCCAGGAGATCCGGCCCGCGGCGGAGGCACCGGCCGTCACCGACGCGACGAACCTGCGCCGCTACCCGGTGGCAGGGCTGGCGCCCGGCGCCCGGGACCTGCTGGTCACCGCGGCGGCGCGGGCCGCCGGGGACGCCCTGGATCCGGCGGCGGCCTCGGTGTTCCGGGCGGCCTGGTTCGACGCCGGTCCGGCAGAGCCGGGCAGGCTGCTGCTGACCGCGCACGCGCTGTGCGTCGACGACGTCTCGTGGCAGCTGCTGCTCGCGGAACTCCCCGTGCTGTACGACTGGTTCGCTGGCTCCGGCGCGCCACCGGGCGCCCTCGGGCGGGCCGGCGGGCTGACCGCATGGGCCTCCGGGCTGGCCACCACGGCCCAGTCCCCCGCTCGGGTGCGGGAGCTGCCGTACTGGACGGAGCTGGCGGATGGACCCGCGGCCCGGGCCTGGCCCGCGGCTGAGGGCGGGCACCGCACGGTGACCCGGTTCGAGGTGCCCGCCGGGCCGCCGGGGCCGCACCCCGTCGACGTGGCGCTCCTGGCGGCGCTGGCCCGTACCGCCGACGGCCGGCCGCGGCTGCACGACGGCGCGCGGCTGCCGGTCGAGCTGGAGCTCCCCCGCCCCGGGACGGCCCCCCGTACGGCCGGACGGCTCTCCACCGTGCACGGGGTGCGGCTGCCGCTGGACGCCGACGGCCCCGATCCCGTACGGCGGCTGCTGGCGGCCGTTCCCGACGGGGGGCGCGGACAGGAGCAGTTGCGCCACCTGAACCCCCAGACGTCGGCGCTGCCGGCCGGAACCCCCGGCCGCGGCGTCGCCTACCGGCGGCGTGCGGCCCTGCACGCCCGGGACTGCGCCCCCGGCTGGGGCCCTGCCCCGGACGGGGAGTGGACCGCACTCGGGGCCCTGCGCGGCGATCCGCCGCTCACCGGGCCCGTGGAACTGACCGCGACGGTCGCGGCGGGTCCCGCCGGCGCCCACCGCGTGACCGTGCACTGGCGCTGGTCCACCACCCTGTTCGACGCCTCCGAGGCGGCCGGGCTGGCCGAGGCGGCGACCGCGCTCGCGGCCCGCTTCGCCGCACCGGCCGGCTGAGCGGGCCCCGTCCCGCCGTCCGGCACCGATCCACCCACCCACCGACACACCGCCCCACCGGCGCAGCGACCCGCTGCCCCAGCGAACGAGGAGACACCCCGATGGCCACGAACCCCTTCGAGGACGACGACGCCCGCTACTTCGTGCTCGTCAACGACGAGAACCAGCACTCGCTCTGGCCCGCCTTCGCGGCGGTGCCGGACGGGTGGCGCGTCGTGCACGGCGAGGACAGCCGGGAGGGCTGCGCCGCCTACACCGAGGAGCACTGGACGGACATGCGGCCGGCGAGCCTCGTGGCGGCCGAATCCGCCCGCTGAGCCCCTCGTACCGCTCGGGGGCGGCGGGGCGGTGATCCCGCCCGCGCCGCCCCCGCGGAAGCCTCACAGCGTCCGTACGTAGACCCGCGATCCCCGGGCCGGGTCCAGGGCCGCCGCCCACGCGGCGGGCGCCTGTTCCGGTTCCGCGGGGGCGAAGCCGTGCCGCACGAACAGCACGGCGGGTCCCGTCGTCGCCGTGAACACCCGGGTCGCGCGGTGGCCGCGGGCGCGCTCCAGCGCGTCCCGGAGCAGCGCCGACCCGATCCCCCTGCCCTGACTGCCGCGGGCCACACAGAAGTTGTGGAGCACGGCGTCGCCGTACCCCTCGTCCCGCACGCCGACACAGCCGGCCAGCCCGCCGCCGGGGGCGGTGTCCTCCATCAGGAGGAACTCCCCCGCGCGGGCGCGGTAGTGGTCGAGGGGGCGGGACCTCAGCTCCCCGGACGCGACGAAGGTCCGGGAGAGGGCGAAGAGAGCGTGTGCGTCTCCCGGGCGGGCCGGACGGACCGGTACCGCGGGGAGCTCGACTGCAACTGGAATCACAGAAGTTAGGTTAGCCTTACCTAAGCCAATCGATGGTGAGGCGCTCCGATCCGTCCCTCACAGAGGAAGCCACCTGCCATGACCGCCTCCCCGAACGCCTCCCCGAACGACACCCGGACGCCCGCTCCCGAAGGCCCGTTCGGCCTCGACCGGCTCCTCCAGGACGTCGCCGACGTGCTGTGTGCCGAACCCGAGGAGATCGACCCCGACGAGAACCTCCTCGACCAGGGGCTCGACTCCATCCGGCTGATGTCGCTGGTGTCCCGCTGGCGGACCGAGGGCGCGCAGATCGCCTTCGTCGACCTGGCCGAGCGGCCCACGCTGCGGGAATGGGCCGAACTCCTGGCGCCCGCCGCCTGATCGCCCGACCGGAGCAGCTCCGCCCGGCCCCCGCCGTCCCCGGGTCCGCGCACCTGGTGCTTCTGGGAGCCGGGGCGCGGCCGCTTCGATGCGGCGGTGCGGGCCCAATGGCGCCACCTGCGGGTGCG